>DASQZE010000485.1:0-12517 GCA_035638875.1 Longimicrobium sp. | reverse complement strand
CGCGTACTCCATGCCGTTCCAGGCCCAAATACATGCGCTATGGACAGGCCAGCGGCGGAACGCTTCGGTGACGCAGACGCACGCGAAAAGGGCCGGCATCGCTGCCGGCCCTTCCGTTTTCATCCACCCGAACCCCTCCGGCGGACTCAGACCCAGGTCTGCTGGATCTTGCCCACGGCGGCGATGCGCTGCTCGGCGATGCGGTCGGCGGCCAGGTAGGTGGCCACGCCCTCCGCTTCCGACAGCTCGAAGATGCGCAGCAGCGTGGTGTAGATGTCGCCCGCCTTGCGCATGGCCCGCTCCGACGTCCACCCGTTCAGCTCGCCGTACACGTTGATCAGCCCGCCCGCGTTGATCACGTAGTCCGGGGCGTACAGGATGCCGCGGCGGTGCAGATCGTCGCCGTGGCGCGCCTCGGCCAGCACGTTGTTGGCGGCGCCGGCCACGATCCCGGCCTTGAGCACGGGGATGGTGTCGTCGTTGATGGTGGCGCCCAGGGCGCTGGGCGCGTACACGTCGCACTCCACGCCGTAGATCTCGTCCAGCCCCACCGCCGTGGCGCCGAAGTCGTGCACCACGCGCTGCACGCGCTCCTGGTCGATGTCCGTGACGATGAGCCGGGCGCCCTCGGAGGCCAGGTTCTGGCACAGGTAGTAGCCCACGTGCCCCACGCCCTGCACGCTGATGGTCTTGCCGCTCAGCGAATCGCTGCCGAAGCGGGCCATGGCGGCCGCCTTGATGCCGCGGTACACGCCGTACGCCGTCACGGGCGACGGGTCGCCGGAGGTCTGCGCGCGGCCGGTGACGTGCTCCGTTTCCATGGCCACGAACTCCATGTCGTCCACGGAGGTGCCCACGTCTTCGGCGGTGATGTAGCGGCCCTTGAGCGTTTCCACGAAGCGGCCGTGGGCGCGGAAGATCTCCTCGCGGTTGTTGCGCTTGGGATCGCCGATGATGACGGACTTTCCGCCGCCCAGGTTCAGGCCCGCCACGGACGCCTTGTACGTCATCCCCCGCGACAGGCGCAGGGCATCCACGAACGATTCCGTGTCGTTGGCGTAGTTCCAGTACCGCGTCCCACCCAGGGCCGGGCCCAGCACCGTATTGTGGATGGCGATGATGCCCTTGTAGCCGCACGACGGCTCGTGGCAGAACACCACCTGCTCGTGGTCGTGCTCACCGATCAGCGAAAACAGTTCCATGCCCGTTCGGTCGTAGAATGCGTATGGGTGGGCGGGCACCGGCCCGCCGGAAAACGCGTGGTGGCCAGTCCGCCGGCGGCCTACCGGTACAGCTCGCGCGCGATGACCGTGCGCTGGATCTCGCTCGTCCCCTCGTAGATCTCCGTGACCTTGGCGTCACGGAACAGCCGCTCCACGGGGTACTCCTTGACGTACCCGTAGCCGCCGAACACCTGCACGGCCTCCGTCGTCACGTACATGGCCGCCTCGCTGGCGAACAGCTTGGCCATGGACGAGAGCCTGGACACCCGCTCCCCCGCGTCCTTGAGCGCGGCGGCGTGGTGCAGCAGCGCGCGCGCGGCCTCCACGCGGGTGGCCATGTCGGCGAGCTTGAACTGCATCCCCTGGAACGCGCGGATGGGGCTGCCGAACTGCTTGCGCTCGTCCGCGTACGCCAGCGAGTGCTCCAGCGCCGCCTGCGCGATGCCGATGGCCAGCGCGGCGATCCCCAGCCGGCCGTTGTCCAGCCCCTGCAGGGCGTAGATCAGCCCCTGCGACGGGTCGCCCAGCACCTGGTCGTCGGGGACGAACATCTCCTGGAAGGCGATGCCCACCGTCTCCGACGCGCGCTGCCCCATCTTGTCCTCCTTCTTGCCGACCACGTAGCCCTCCGTGGTCGTGGGGACGATGAAGGCGCCGATGCCCTTGGCCCCGCGCCGGTCCTCGGGCGTGTCCGTGCGCGCCATGCACACGATCACGTCGCCAAAGCCGCCGTTGGTGATCCACGCCTTGGCGCCGTTGAGCACCCAGCCGCCGTCCACGCGGCGCGCCTGGGCGGCGAGCGCCGCGGAGTCGGAGCCGGCGTCGGCCTCGGAAAGCGCGAAGCCGCCCAGCATCTCGCCGCGAGCCAGGGGCGGAATCCAGCGCTGCTTCTGCGCCTCCGTCCCCTGGGCCAGGATCATCTGCATGGGCAGCGAGTTGTGTACGCTCATGGCCACGGCCACGGATGCGTCGCCCCGGGCGATCTCCTCCAGCGCGAGCAGGTAGGAGACCGTGTCGAGCGCCAATCCATCGTACGCCTCGGGCACCAGCATCCCCAGGAAGCCCAGCTCGCCCAGCTTGCCGACGATCTCGCGGGGAAAGGCCGCCTCCCGGTCCCACGCCTCGGCATGGGGCCGCAGCTCGCCCTCGGCGAACTCGCGGGCCAGGTCACGGATCTGCTGCTGTTCCTCGGTCATCAACGGCCAGTGCGTAAGTGCGTTAGTGCGTTAGTGCGGAAGTCGTCCGCGCCACGCGTTGTCCCGTCAGCCGCAGCGGTCTTCGGGGCGCGCGTAGGAGCGCAGCAGCCCGCACTGCTCGCAGCGCAGCGTGACGATGTCGTAGCGCGCGCGGTCCCGGACGTTGAGCCCCGCATCCATCCCCAGGAACTTCGTCGTCTCGGGCTCGCCCTCCACCCAGAACGCCTGCGCCGGCACGGAGTAGTCTCCGCGGTCGGCCGTGTAGCCCATCTGCATCGTCCCGCCGCACTCGGCGCACACCTTCGTCTGCATCGTCCGGCTCCGTTCAGGTCCACCGCCCCGCCGCCGCGTGAGCCCGGCTCATCCGGAAAGCACAAAGCGCGTGAGCACGGGGCCCTCCCGCACTCACGCACGTCCGCACCTCACGCACTGTACGCGTAGAACCCTTCGCCCGTCTTGCGGCCCAGCTTGCCGGCGGCCACGTACTTCCGCAGCAGGGGGCAGGGGCGGTACTTGTCGTCGCCCAGGCCGTCGTGCAGCACCTGCATGATGGCCAGGCAGGTATCCAGGCCGATGAGGTCCGCCAGCGCCAGCGGGCCCATGGGGTGGTTCATCCCCAGCTTCATCACCGAGTCGATGGCCTCGCGGTCCGCCACGCCCTCCATCAGGCAGAACACGGCCTCGTTGATCATCGGCATGAGGATGCGGTTGGAGACGAAGCCGGGGTAGTCCTGCGCCTCGGCCACCGTCTTTCCCAGCTTCTCCGACGTCGCCACGGTGATGCGGGTCGTCTCCTCGGACGTGGCGAGGCCGCGGATGATCTCCACGAGCTTCATCACGGGGACGGGATTCATGAAGTGCATCCCGATCACCCGGTCGGCCCGGCCCGTGCGCCCCGCGATCTCCGTGATGGAGATGGACGACGTGTTGGTGGCCAGGATGGCATGCGCCGGCGCGTGACGGTCCAGCTCCTCGAAGATGCGGAACTTGAGGTCGCGGTTCTCCGTGGCGGCCTCGATCACCAGGTCGGCATCGGCCACGGCGGAAAGCTCCGTCGCGGTTCTGATGCGGCCCAGGGCGGCGTCGCGGTCGGACTCGGCCAGCGCGCCCTTCTTGATCTGCCGGTCCATGTTGCCGGCGATGGTCTTGCGCGCGCCTTCCAGCGCCTCGGCACGTACGTCGATCATGGTGACGTCGTAGCCGGCCTGCGCGAACACGTGCACGATGCCGTTGCCCATGGTCCCCGCCCCCACCACCGCGACCTTCCGGATCTCCGGCATTTCGTTCAGTCTCTGGTCAAAATGTCGACGCGCCCATCCCGGGCGCTTTCGTTTTCGAACGAGCGTTCAACCCAGCGCCGAGTACAGCACGAAGTAGATCATCAGCAGCAGCACGCCGGTGACCACGCACCAGGCGGCCGCGTTCTGCGTGTAGCCCACCTCGTCCGACGGCCTGGCGGCGTTGGCGCGGTTCAGCGCCTGCGGGACGCCGCCGGCGTCCACCACGTCGCGCAGCGTCACGGAGCGCCGCCCGCTGATCCAGGCGCCCACCCCAAAGAGGATGAGCATCACGCCCGTGCAGAACACCGTCAGCTGCCAGACGAAGTCGCGCTCCACGGCCGGGTCCAGCCCCATGGCGCGGTACGGGACCACGAACGGCGCCAGCGCCGCGAAGACGATGGAGACGCCCGCCGCGCTCCCCCAGAACCGCAGCGCCGCGCGGTTCACGCCACCCGTCCCGCGCCCAGCCGCGAATCCACCAGCGGGCGCAGCGCGACCATCCGCGCGGACTCGCCCAGGTGCCGCGTCCGCCAGATCCACGCCGCGCCGGCGGCAATGGCCAGGGTGGCCGCCAATCCTGCCTCCGGGCCGAAGAGGCCGCCCGTCAGTACGTCGGGCCCGAGCTCGCGGACGTCGTAGAGCGGCGTGTCGAACTCGTTCAGCCCGCTCACGGGAAATCCCAGCAGCGACTGCATGGTCCAGTTCCACCCCAGGTGCACGGCCGTGGCGAACCACAGCGAGCGCGTCTTGAGGTACGCCACGGCCAGCATGACCCCGGCCAGGAAGATGTTGGCCAGCGCCACCGGCGTCACCGACGGATTGCCCGCGTGCAGCAGGGCGAACAGCGCCGAGGTGAGCAGAATGGCGGGCCAGGCGCCGATCCCCTGGACCAGCGCCTGGAACGCGTATCCCCGGAACGCGGCCTCTTCGGCCGCGGCCGCGACGGCGAAAAACGCGAGCGAAAGGGCGAGGGCGGCGACATATTCTCCCCCGGAGCCCGTGTCCGCAACCCACCGCGCCATACTCGCCACCGTGAGCAAGAGCACGGCGAGCGCGAGCATGGCGCCGCCCGCGGCGAATCCCACGGCGGAATCCCGCCCCGCTGCGGGGTCCGCGGCAAATCCCAGCGCCCCGACGGGCCGCCGGTCTACCGCGGCCAGCATCACCCATCCCGCCAGGATGGATGAGAGCAGCATCACCAGCACCTGCACCACCATCCCGGCCCGCGCATCTCCCGCGAGCGGGGCCATGACGACCGACAGCAGCGAATACAGGATCGACCCCAGCACCCACGCGACCAGCAAGAAGAGCAGGATCCGCCATCCCGCCCGCAGCCCGTGCGGCCCGAACAGCACCGCGTCGATCGCTCCACGCCGCGCCGGCGCCTCGCCCTGAGCGGGCGGGGCGTGGTCAGCGGGGAACGGAGTGGGATCGGTCATCGGTCCGCTGCGATGAGGAAGATTTAGCACCTGCGAAAACCGAAGCCCGATCCGGCAGCCTCAGCGAGCCGAGACGGGGCTTCCGAGTACCATCGCGGCTGGGCCTCACCCCGTGGCCCTCACCCGGCTCGTTCCTCGCCACCCTCTCCCACAAACTGCGTGGGAGAGGGTATACACCCCAGCCCGTGAACGACGGCGGGACCCCCGGCAGGCGGCCGGCCATGCAGTCCGCGAAGGCGGACTTCGCGAATTTCCAGCGGCGAATTCATTCGCTCGGACCGGGCTCGGCTCCTCCGACCGGAACCGACCCAAACCCAGACTTCGCCAGCACTCCCGGCACACGCTTCCTGCCGCGCGCCGGCGGCCCCTTCCCCGGCCCCTCCCCACGCAAACTACGCGCGGAGCGGGGAGACCTGCGGGTTCGAGTTCGCAGTTGCAGGCCGTACCCTGTAACCTGTCCCCTGTAACCTGTCCCCCGCAGTTCCGTCCCTTACACCCGCACTACCGACAGCGCCACCGCGTCGCCGCCGCCCAGGCACAGCGTCGCCAGCCCCGTCTCCGCGTCGCGGTCCTTCATGGCGTGCAGCAGCGTGGTCAGCACGCGCGCGCCGGACGCGCCGATGGGGTGGCCCAGCGCCACCGCGCCGCCGTTCACGTTCACGCGGTCCCAGTCCCAGCCCAGCCCGGCGCCGTCCGCCAGCGCCTGCACGGCGAACGCCTCGTTGGCCTCGATCAGGTCGTAGTCGCTGATCTGGCTCCCCTGCTTCTTCATCAGCTTCTTCACCGCCTCGATGGGCGCGAAGAACAATTCCCTGGGCTCCACGGCGCCCGTGGAGTACGCCGCGATGCGCGCCAGGATGGTGAGCCCGTGCGCACGCGCGTACTCCTCGCTCACCACGACCACCGCCGACGCGCCGTCGTTCATGGACGACGCGTTGCCGGCGGTCACGACGGGGTCCGTCACGTCCTCAGGCGCGTGCTCCTTGAAGGCCGGCTTCAGCTTGCCCAGCGAGTCCATGGACGAGTCGGCGCGCGGGCCCTCGTCCGCATCCACCACGGTCGTGCCCTTGCGGCCGGCGATCTCGATGGGGACGATCTCTTCCTTGAACTTGCCGGCGGCGGCGGCGGCCACGGCCTTCTGGTGCGACTGCACGCTGAACTGGTCGGCCATCTCGCGGGTGATGCCGGCCTTCTTGGCCGTATACTCCGCGTGCCCGCCCATGTGCACCTCGCAGAACGAGCACCACAGCCCGTCGCGCACCAGCCCGTCCACCATGGTCTGGTCGCCGAACTTGACGCCGTTGCGGTAGCCGTAGACGTAGAACGGCGCGTTGCTCATGGACTCCTGCCCGCCCGCGATCACCACCTGGCTGTCGCCGGCGCGGATGGACTGCGCGGCCAGCATCACGGCCTTGAGCCCGCTGCCGCACACCTTGTTGATGGTGAGCGCGCTGACGGTGTTGGGCAGGCCCGCCTTGATGGTGGCCTGGCGCGCGGGGGCCTGGCCCACGCCGCCCTGCACCACGTTGCCCATGATGACCTCGGCGATGTCCTGCGCGTCGATGCCGGCGCGCTGCACGGCCTCGCGGATGGCCGCCGCGCCCAATTCCGGCGCGGAGAGCGTGGCCAGCGAGCCCAGGAAGCGGCCGATGGGCGTGCGCACCGCGCTGACGATCACCGGCGTGGTCTTCGGATCCCGTGCGATATCGATCATCTGCTCCTCAAGCGTTATGGAAGATGCCTTCGCGTTCGCCCCGTCCCTTCAACTCACGCACTCACGCACTGTCCTCGTCCAGCCGCACGCCCTTGCCGTCCGCCGCCGCGTATCCCCAGGGGGTGAACGGGTCGTGCGTGCTCACGAGCAGCCAGCGCTCGTCCGTCGCGCGCCCCAGCAGCGCGCGCTTGCTCTCCAGCGTCACCAGCGGCTCCACGTCGTAGCCCATCACCCACGGCAGGGGCAGGTGCGCGAACGTGGGCATGACGTCGGCCAGGAAGCACGCCGTCTGCCCGCCGGAGCGCAGCAGCACCGACTGGTGGCCAGGGCAGTGGCCCGGCGTACGGTACACCGAGATCCCCGGCACGATCTCCACGTCCCCGTCCACGAGCTCCAGCTGCCCCGCCGCCATCACCGGGTCGTAGTTGTCCGGCAGGTAGCTGGCGGACGTGCGCTCGTTGGACCAGTGCGCCCACTCCCACTCGCGGCGCTGAACGTGGTAGCGCGCGTTGGGAAACGACACGCGCACCTGCCCCTCCGTATCGCGAAAGGTGTTCCCCCCCGCGTGGTCGAAGTGCAGGTGCGTGTCGATGACGATGCCCACGTCCGCCGGCGAGAATCCCGCCTGGGCGATCAGCTCCTGCAGCCGGTCGGGATGCGCGGAATCCGCCGCCGCGTTGTCCACGCCGTAGATGTCCAGGAACTTCTCGTTCTCCTTGTTCCCCAGCCCCGTCTCGACGAGCACCAGCTGGTCCGGCGTCTCCACCAGCAGGCAGCGCAGGGCCAGGGGAATGCGGTTGCGCGCATCCGCCGGGATCCGCTTTTCCCACAGCGGCTTGGGGACGACGCCGAACATGGCGCCGCCGTCCAGCGCCACCCCCCCGCTCTCCAGCGCGTGCAGGACGAAGTCGCCCAGCCGGCGCGTGCGCACCCGGGCCGCGACCCCCGCGATCTCCATCGTCCCGCTCATGCCGTCTCCGTCATGCCGTCTCCATGGACCGCGGCTTTGCGCGGCGCTTGCGGGTCGCGCGTGCCTTGCGCTTGCGGAGGATGCCCTGCAGCCCGTCCCAGTCCGTGACGCCCTGGTCCTCCAGCATGTCCAGCAGCCGCAGCAGCACGTGCGCCGTGGCCACCGCGTCGTCCAGCGCGCGGTGGCGGTTCTCCACCTCCAGCCCGAACCACGAGGCCAGCCCGTCCAGCGAGCGCGACGGCAGCTGCGGCAGCAGGCGGCGCGACAGGCGCACCGTGCACAGCTGGCGGCCGCTGAGCGTCATCCCCGTGGCCATCCGCATCTCGTGGCTCACGAAGCGCCAGTCGAACGCCGCGTTGTGGGCCACGAACACGCATCCCTCCAGGGTGCAGGAGAGCTCCCGCGCTACCTGGGCGAAGCGCGGCTGGTCCACCACCATGCCGTTGGAGATGCCCGTGAGCGACGTGATCATCCCGGGAATGGGCCGCTCGGGGTTCACCAGCGAGCAGAAGGTGTCCGCGATGCGTCCGCCCTGCACGCGCACGGCGGCCACCTCCGTCACGCGATGCCCGCGCGTGGGGGTGCCGCCGGTCGTCTCCACGTCCACCACCACCCAGCTCTCGTCGCGCAGCAGCCGCGCGCCCCGCTCCGCCTCTACCTGCGGGGGCGGGGCCACGGACCACACGCCCTGGGCGTCCACGCGAAAACGCGGGTCGCCGCCCAGCAGCGTGAACACCGCCGCCGCCGCCGCGCCCGCGCCGCCCGTGATCCCCAGCACCCGCTGCGCCACCTCGATGGAGGGCAGCGCCTGGTCGCTGAGCACGCGAAAGGCGCGGTCCGTGAGCGAGCCGTCGCGCTCCAGGCGCACGCCGTCCAGGGAAAGCACCAGCTGGCTCACCAGATGTCGTCCCGGCAGACGGGCATGGTCATGCACCGGCCGCCCCCGCCGCCGCGCACCAGCTCCGCGCCGTCGAACGCGATCACGGCGCGCTCGTCGTCCTCCAGCTCCGTCTCGCCCGTCAGGAACTGGATGGCCTCCACGATCCGGAAGCCGGCCTCGCGCTCCATCTCGCGCATGGTGGCCTCGTTGCGCGTGTAGCCCAGGACCACGCCCGGGCGCACCGCCACGAAGTTGCACCCGCTGGACCACTGCTCGCGCTCCTGCCGCGTGGGGTGCTGGCCGCCGCACCAGATGGGCTCCAGGGGCATCCCCACCTGCTTGAGGGCCGTGAACACGTCGTCGTACGCCTTTACGCCCTGCCCCTTGGGGCGGTAGTGCAGCGCCGGCAGCCGCGTGTGGCCAAAGAAGTACGGCGGATAAACCACGCAGTGCGTGCGGTCCACCAGGGTGAAGATCATGTCCAGGTGGATGGCCGGGCTCTCGGTCGGAAGCACCACCACGATCACGTGGTCGATCCCCGCCTTGTCCTTGAGGCCCTCCACCAGCCCCTCGATGGCCGCCGGGCTGCTGCGCTCCGACAGGCCCACCATGGCCAGGTCGGGGCGCAGGATGAGCACGTCGCCGCCCTCGATGGTGTAGTCGCTGCGGTGCTCTTCCGTGCCGTCGTAGATGAAGCCGTTGTTGCCCAGCATGGGGTGGTACAGGAAGAGCGCCTTCATCAGCAGCTCCTCCGTCCACCGCACCGCATAGCGCATGGCGCCGATGATGACGGCCTGGTTCACCACCATGGCCGCGTCGCGGGTAAAGAAGAGGTTGGGCAGCGGGGGCAGCTCGTAGCTCACCTTGTTGAGCAGCTTGCTGATGGGCCCCTGCGGCGCCTCCTTGCCCTCGATGAACTGCTGGATGAGGGCGTCGCCCGGCATGTCGAAGAGCTCGCCGCCCAGGGGCTCGGAGGGTGCGACCTCCATTACCCGGTTGACGAGGAACTTGCGCACCTCGGGCTCGTCCACGATGTCGCTGAGCAGGTCGCGCACGTCCAGCACCTCGGCGAAGCGCGACAGGATGGCGCGGAACCGCTGGTGCTCGCGGCGGGCCTGGTCCAGATCGATGATGTCGTCGTACAGGTACTGCTCGCGGTTGGACGGCGTGACCGCGAGAAGCTCCGGGCCGGGCGTGTGGCAGATGACCGTGCGAAGACGGCCGATCTCCGAGGTCACGCGCACGGCGGGTCTGCTGGACTGCTGATTGGGATCGCTCATAGACCGGGAGTATAGCCAGACCGCCATTTTCGGGCAACGGAGGACGGACCGCCGCAGGCCCCATCGGAGCGATGCCGGCGGAAAAAGCGCGGCGCTCCACGCCCGCCGCGGATCGGCGGCGGGACGCATGCTCCCGTACCCCGCGGACGCGAAAAACGGCCAGCCCCCGTTCAGGGGACCGGCCGCCGGTCGTCGTCCGTCCGCGCGGAGCTAGCGGCTGTTCAGGGAGAAGGAGAGGCCCTCCAGCTCCAGCGTCACGTCCACGTTCTTGAGCGCGACACCGGGCGGCACCTTGAGCCGTGCGGGGGCAAAGTTCAGCACCCCGCGCACGCCGGCCTTCACCAGCCGGTCCACCACGTGCTGCGCGGCGTCCGCCGGCACGGCCACGATGGCCATGTCGATCTCCAGCGCGCTGACGGTCTCCACCATCTCCTCGTCCGCGCGGATGGTCAGCCCCCCCCACTGCGTGCCCACCTTGCGCGGGTCCGCGTCGAACACGGCGCGGATGTCGAACCCCCGCGCCTCGAAGTCGCGGTAGGAGAACAGCGCCGAGCCCAGCTTGCCCGCGCCGATGAGCGCCACGCGCCAGGAGCGCTGCAGCCCCAGGATGGTGCGGATGCGCTCCAGCAGTTCCTGCACGGAGTAGCCCAGCCCCCGCTTGCCAAAGGACCCGAACAGCGACAGGTCCTTGCGCACCTGGGCACTGGTGGTGCCGCCGCGGTCCGCCAGCTCCCCGCTGGAGATGGTCTCCGCGCCGGCGGCATCGGCCTCCTGCAGCAGCCGAAGGTAGAGCGAAAGCCGGCGCACCGCCGACTCGGAGATTCTTTTCATGCAGCCCGATGGACCCTCGACCGCGGGCGGCCCTCCTGCCGCCGCCCAGGCTTGTGAAATTCTTCACAAAGATAAGCCGCGGGACCGTCATCGTCAACGCGTCTCTCCGTCAACCGGTGCCGCCGCTCCCGTCGGGCCGCGGATCGCACGTGAGCGTCCCGAATCCGCCGCACCCGGTACAGCTCCCTTCCGCATCCCGCCCGAAGCCGCATGCGAAAACGGGGATGCGCCTCGCTTTCTCGCGCTGATCCCCGCGCGCCACGGCCATCCGATCCGCGGCTCTCCGTATGGGATCGCGCCGATTCCGCCACCTGCCGAACCAGTTTAAGTCAGCATCCTGCGGCAACTTAGGATCGTTGCTATGCTTTACAGATGGACAAGCCGAGCGTATATATCGAGACGAGCATCGTCAGCTACCTGGCCGCGGATCCGAGCCGCCACCCGGTGACCCTGCGCAACCAGCAGCTCACGCACGCCTGGTGGGGACGCGGCGGGAGGAGTACGAGTTGTATACGTCCCAGATCGTGGTGGCCGAGGCAGCGAACGGAGATCATGCGATGGCCCGTGCACGACTCGCACTCCTTGGGCGCATAGAGTTGCTGTATGTGGACGAGGAAGTCAGTGAGCTTTCAGCCGTCGTGATGAGGGAAGTGGGGCTTCCTTCGCGCGCGGGGACGGATGCACTGCACATCGCGACCTCCGCCGTCCGTGGAATGGCATACCTGTTGACCTGGAACTGCCGGCACATCGCAAACCCGGCGCTCCGGCCGCGCTTGGAACGCTCGTGCCGGAAGCGGGGGTACGACCTCCCGGTGTTGTGTACGCCTGCGGAATTGATTGGAGGGTGAGATGTGGGTCGATCCAATTGTGACGGAGGTCCGACGAACGCGCGAGAAGATCTTCGCGGAGTTCAACTACGATGTTCGGGCGTACGCCGCGCACATTATGGCCGTGCAAGAGGAAGAGAAGGAGCGCGGCGTCAGGTATGCCTCGCCTCCACCGCGTCGTCCGATCGGGTGGGAGCCTAATACCAGATCCTCGGATTAATTGTGCACTCCCCGCTCACACGGACGACACTGAAGAAACGAGGATCGGTCTGTCCTCCGTGACCTTCTCTCCCTCTGTGTGAGACGCAGTAGAAATCCCAATGCACAATCAACTGCGGGATTCGGTATAAGGTGCATGCGCGCATAGATGCAGTCGACTGACGGATGCCGGACGATCTGGAGGATCCGATCGTAGCCGAGATCCCCGAGATCCGCCAACGGATCATGGAGGAATTCGACTACGATTTGGGGGCGTACGTGAGGTATCTCCGCGCCCTGCAGAAGGAAGACATGGCCCGCGGCAATCGGCGCTATCTTGCCGCGCCTGCTCGCAGGCTGCGCGGATGGGCGCCTGTACGGCACCGACTGCGGTACGCCGTCAGCCCTCGCGGGGTGCGGAGGCGGCCCGCGTCGCGGCGCGGAGGGCGCGGGCGAGGTCGATGAAGCGCTCGGGGGGGAACGACTCCGGGCGCGCCTGCAGGTCCATCCCCGCCTCCTGCCCCACCGCCTCCACCTGCTCCACCGTAAGCCCGTAGGCATCGCGCAGGATGCGCTGAAACTGCTTGCGGCGCTGCCCGAACGCAAAGCGCGTCAGCGTGCGCAGCGACGCCTCGTCCTCGGGCGAGATGCGGGGCGGGTCGTGCGGCACCACGCGGAT
>DASQZE010000484.1:0-1719 GCA_035638875.1 Longimicrobium sp. | reverse complement strand
GAACGGCTGCCCGTTGGCGCGCGTGCCGCTGATGGTGTACGGGTCGTGCCCGCCGCACAGCGTCCAGCCCTGCGTGGCGAAGAAGCCGGTGCCCGCCTCGGCCGGGGTGTCGGCGATGCCGTCGCCGTCCAGCGCGGACTGCACGCCGCCGTTGTCGCGGATGTACGCCGCGGCCTTGGCTACGGTGTTGGTGCCTTCGTCCGTGGTCCCCGGAAAGGTGTGGTCCAGGGAAAGGAAATGGCCCAGGTCGTGGGCCAGCTGCCAGATGTTCTGCACGGAGGTCTCGCCGTCCGCCGTGCCGGGCGTCGCGTCGCCCACCACGGTGGTCTGCGCGAATCCGGGCATGGCGATGAAGAGCACGCCGCTCGCCGGGTCGTCCGACCAGCCGTTGCCGGTGTTGGGGTTGGGCGCGTTGCCGGCGTCGCGGCGAAAGAAGACCACCAGCTTGCCTGGATACTTGGCCGCGACGGCGTTCCCGGCCGCCGTGGCCTGCGCGTTCCCGAACCCGGCGTGGTTGATGACCGTGTTGTCCAGCGTCTCCCAGTCCGGGCCGGTGGGGCTGGGGTCCCACTGCAGCCGGATCCCCGCGCCGGATGCCGCCAGCACCTGGTTGGTCTTCTGCACCCACTGCTGCACCTGCGCGGGCGAGATGTCGGTGGCCTGCGAGCCGTCGCTGTTGCGGACGCGGATGGCGTGCATGCGCAGCACGTACTCGGGCGTCGCCTGCGCCACGCGGACGTCGGGGCGCGGCGGCGGGCGCTGCGCGACGGCGGGGGCGGCAAGCAGCACGGCGAGGAGCGCCGCGCGTGCGGAGCGGAGCGGGAGAATCATGGGCAGTGGAGCGGTGGGGACGGAAAGACCTTCATGGAGCAGCCGTGGAGCACTGCCCGTGCCCCGGATGCATTCGTTCTCCCGCCACGCTTTCCCGGGCCAGGACGCACAGATCCGGGTCATCGCTGTCCCACGTGAGACATCCATCATTGCCGTGGTGGGACAAAGGATCCCACTCGGCATCCCCGCCGCGTCCACCGGCTTCCGGCGCAGGCATACTCGTAAAGGATCGCGATCAGGTGGATGATGTGCCCCATCAGGCATCCACCTCCGCCTTCACCGTCGTGCCTCTCCGAAAAACGCGGATCCCGTCCCCGCGCCGGGCGGCAACCGATCTACCAGGGGCCTGATGCACGGTACCGAGCGCCTCCGGTCCGCGTCCGGCCGTCGCGATGGCAATCATCCAGTGACGCAGGCCTGCACGAAGACCGCCCGTGCGGGATCAATGTGACGCGACGGCCGGACGCGGACCGGCCGGGTCGCGCAGGAGGCCAGAGATCCTTGGCACAGCAGCAGCTGCCGGCGAGGGGGACGGCCATCCGCATTTTTGCGGGAGAGGATACCGGGCTCACCTGGTGGATGTTCGTCCGTGCACACATCACCTGATCGCGATCCGTAAAAGCCGGCCGTCTCGAGTACCGTGCCCTGGGGAACCTTCGGACGGAACCACTCGCCGCCGGGCCGTGAGACGGCTTCGCCCCACAATGGTCAAAGTGGAACGCAGGATGACTACACGGGCGAGGAAAAGAGGTTCTTCGTCGATTTAGTTGCAGGTAGGCAAAAAAAGGTGGACACCGGTCCCACGGTTTGGCAGAATGGAGTTGTCTAAGCTCCCATTCACGCTCAAGCCTCAGAACACGGTGTCCGACCTCAGTATAGCACCTTACT
>DASQZE010000483.1:0-1880 GCA_035638875.1 Longimicrobium sp. | reverse complement strand
AGTAAGGTGCTATACTGAGGTCGGACACCGTGTTCTGAGGCTTGAGCGTGAATGGGAGCTTAGACAACTCCATTCTGCCAAACCGTGGGACCGGTGTCCACCTTTTTTTGCCTACCTGCAACTAAATCGACGAAGAACCTTCTTTTAAGCATGAATGCACAATCAATCATGGAATAGGGTATTACGAGTGTGTTTGAGAAACTCTCCCCACGATTGATTTCCTGAGGAAGGCGCCGCCGGAACCGTCGCCCGGACTGGATCCATGGCGCCGGCCGAAGGATCTGGCCCGCATCACCTGGGGCTGGCAACTCGGCGGGAAGCCTGCCTCTCCGTCGCGCGGAGTAGATCCTTCGGTCGCGCGCAAAGGATTGTGCGCGTTGAAGTTGCCGGCGTGCGCTCCCTGAGGAAATCAAGCGCGGGGGTCCTGCGAAGTACGATCCTTCAACACCCTCCAAGACCGTGCGTGCGCCGGAGACCCGGCTGACGTTGCGGATGACGGACAGGCCTGGCGGCACTCCGGATGAAGGCGCGCGCGTGGGATGGACCCGAACGTTCGCCGCATCCGCCGGGGCAACGGCTCCGCACGAACCTTCCAGCCCGGAGGGTGTGCCGCGACGTGATGTGGAGATGCGGCGCAACTCATGCACTCCCCGTGGGTTCCGCCGTGCCGCACCCCTCGGAGACACCAGACCAATGGACGCCACTCCTCCGCCTGACGGCGGCGCCGACCCCGTGCTCACGCCGGACGACGGCGCCGACTCCATCATGACGCCTGACGTGGACCCCACGGCGCAGGCCACGCCGGTGGACCGCCGTGGGCCCACGCCGGACCTGGAAAAGACCGGCGCGGCCGTCATGGGCGCGCAGGCGCGCGGGGCGGGGGTGACCACGCTGACGGTGCTGGCGCTGATATACACCATCTACTTTGCCCGCTCGTTCCTGCTGCCCATCGTCATCGCGCTGCTGCTGAGCTTTCTCTTCAGCCCCGTGGTGCGGGCGCTGGCGCGGTTCAAGATCCGCCCACCGGTGGGCGCCGGGCTGGTGATCCTGGGGCTGCTGGGCACCGTGGGGTTCGTGGGATACGAGCTCAGCGGACCCGTGGAAACCTGGGCCGCCAGCGCACCGCAGACGCTGGCCACCGCCCAGGGCAAGCTGCGCGAGCTGCTGCGCCCCCTGGAGCGCGCCACCCGCAGGGCCGAGCAGGTGCAGAGCGCGGCCGGCGCGAGCGAAGCCGGCGACCCGGAGCAGCCGCAGGAGGTGGTGGTGCGGGGCGAGAGCATCATCTCGCGCGTGTTCGGCACCACGTCAAAGTTCCTGACGGCCACCATAGAGGTGCTCATCCTCCTCTACTTTCTGCTGGCCGCGGGCGACCTGTTCCTGCAGAAGCTCATCAAGGTGCTCCCCACGCTGCGCGACAAGCGCAAGGCCGTGGAGATCGCCCGCCGCACCGAGGCGTCCATCAGCACCTACCTGCTGACCACCGCCGCCATCACCATCGCCGAGGGGATTGTGGTGGCGCTGGTGCTGTGGATGCTGGACATGCCCAGCCCGCTGCTGTGGGGCGCCATGGTGATGGTGCTGGAGTTCATCCCCTACCTGGGCGCGCTGGTGATGACCGTGGTGCTGACCATCGCCGCGCTCACCGTGTACCCCACGGTGGGGCAGGCGCTGCTGGTGCCGGGCGCGTTCCTGGCCATCAACGTGGTGCAGGGCAACTTCATCAGCCCCATGCTGATGGGGCACAAGCTGGCGCTGAACCCCGTGGCGCTGCTGGTGGGGCTGTCGTTCTGGTTCTGGATGTGGGGCATAGCCGGCGCGTTCATCGCCGTGCCGCTGCTGGCCACGTTCAAGATCTTCTGCGACCACATCGAGTCGCTGGC
>DASQZE010000482.1:0-23505 GCA_035638875.1 Longimicrobium sp. | reverse complement strand
TCGAAGCAGATTATCATTATAAAAAGCCGCAACATTTGCACTTTTTCTTGTAATGTGACCGGGATTCAATCAAACGAGAGGTTTATCCTTGAACAAAAGCCTGAGTCCAGCGCTATTAGGTCTCCTGGCGATCCCGGCAGCTTTGATGGTGACACTTGCATGTACCGATAAATCAAAGTCAGATAAGTCAGATCCCCTGGAAAACCCAACGCCCGTTCCCGTGACAAACAATGCCTGTGTTCCAACTGAGTTCACCAAGAGCAATAGTGTCGTCTGCAAAGAAGATGACATTGCCGCCCATCAGGGAAAGGCAGACTCCTTTTCCTGTTACTACGAAAGTTGCGCCTTGCCTCCAAGTGGCAGCTGCGGACCAGGATTCGAGCCAGGTGTAGTATCAATCCCCCCATCCGGCACAATCTGCAGGATTTTGAATCCTACAGAGCTGTAAATTCCAAGCACGAGCTGCAGCCTGAGTTCCACGCAAAGTTCAGTGAGACGCACGGCGAGGCTGGCTTCGGCTGCGCTTTGTCCTGGCAAGGCCTGAGCGAGCGTATAACCGATATCGCCATGCCGGGCGCGTTCATTAATCATTGTATGCCGTCCAACCCCCTGCTGCCTATGGCGGTGATCCATGTGAGCCAGCACGTCCCATGGTGTCCATACCGGAGTGTCATAGGCTAGACCTTCAAAAATGAACAGACATGCCGCCAATGCCAACGGACTCGCATGGGCGCACATGCGAAGCAGCTCCATGAGCAGTGACAGTTCTTTAGGCGGCTCAAACAGCCCGCAACTGGACTGATCGCCCGTCAGCAGTAAGAGAGACTTTCTTGCGAAAACATCATGATCCTGTTCTTCCGCCAAAAATTCCCGCAGACAGGTTTCGGCAGCACCGGTGAAATTAAGGGCTTCCAAAAGCATGCCTGGAGCGTTTCGTGTCACGTAATGGGAGACATGAACAAGGTCCAGGAAAAGACTTTTCCTCTGTGAGGTACCCCAGGATTTCAGAGCATCCCGGACTTTTTCCCCTAAATCATTAAGAATCATGGAATCCAGTAGAATGAGCCTTTGCATGGCGCCAAACAAGGACAGGGGGTCGAAGGTGTCGTTTGCATCTCTGCAGTTCGATCGCAACAGGACGTCGTCCAATAACCATGAAAAATCACGATTCAATGTCGCGCGGCAGTCCACGAGGAATTCCACAAGGGCTTGTTCGTCGAAGGGCCTGGCACCTTGATCATGCGCCCGATCACGGCTGGATCGCGGCGGGTGAAACCAGAACGGCAAGCGCTTTACGTTGCCAAATGAATACAGATCTTCTGCAGTCGCCGGTTCAAGGCCAGGAACAAATCCATCAATCATGGAGCGCATCCAAGGTGCTTGCAGAACCCAGGTACCATTGCTTGCCCTTGTATGGGTCACCTCGGGATAAAGAGCCATGCGGCCCTCCTCTGGACTGGAGATTCATTATTTTGGATTTTAAGCAAACATACCGAAAATTGAAAGAGTGTAAAAATCAAAGGATTGTCGAGTAAGGGATCTGTTAAAAGGAACGGCTGAGCATCAGAGCCTCAAACACCCTTTTCAAGGTGTAGAACGAAGGCGGTACTCAGTGGGGACGGTTTCTTTTTTTAGTCCGCTGGTGCTCACTTCCGAGCAGAATCTTAGCCAAAGGATAAGAACCCTGCAGGGTGAAATCCGCGGGAGAGAGGAATCCGAACCCTCGGTCCCCTTGCACAGGCGCCTGATTTCGAATCAGGTCCATTCAGTCGCAAACTCGTCTGCTCCACGAAAAAATCCCTAAAAGTGTCTGGTTCAGGGGATAGAACCAAGTGGCTCCGACAAAGGTCCTATCAATCCATCGGTGCTAATCGAAACGGGGTGCTCCAACGAATTCCACGCTCCAGCTTCGGGTTTCTCGTCAGTTGACATTAGTTTGATAGTCACGTCTCATACAGATCGTCTATCCTGCCGGATGAATTCCATCCATTGCTAAAAAGAATGCACTAGCCATGAAAAGCTTTATGCTTGCCCTTTGCCTATTGATGATGGATGCCCCCCTGCTCGAGCAGCGCGTCCATGTCCTCCTTGCTGGCCGAGGTGGCGATGACGAGCGTGTAGCCGTCGTCCCGAAAGCGCTCCAGCAGCTGGCGCGTGCGGGGAAACGCCTTGAGGGTGGGCAGATACTTCTCGCGGAAGATCTCGCCGCGGCGCTCCTTGATCTGCTTTCCCTCGTCCGTGTCCTCCTCGATCCCCGTGAGCTCCGGCAGCACCTTGTCGCCGCCCATGCCGATCAGCCGGCGCACGCGGTCGTAGTCGATCTCATGGCCGAACTCGCGCCCCACCTCCACCCAGGCGTGCGCGTGCTCGTCGTTGCTGTCGATGAGCGTGCCATCGATGTCCAGCACGACCACCCTCGCCTTCGTCGTCATCAAAGTCCTTTAAAAGCAGTGCACTAAACTAATTCTACTCCAGCTTCTTCAGCGGGTAGATGGCCGGTCCCGTGAGCACCTCGCCCGTGGGGGCGAAGCGCGAGCCATGGCAGGGACAGTCCCAGCTGCGCTCCTCGCTGTTCCACCGGATGACGCACTGCAGGTGGGTGCACAGGGCGCTCATCTCGTGCGCCACGCCCGCCTCGTCGCGGTACACGGCCACCTTCTTCAAGCCGCGCTGCACCACCATCCCCGTCCCGGGCGGCACCTCCTCCGCACTGTCTGCGTCGTGAAAGGTGGGCGAGAGCTTGGCGAACTGCCTGGCCACGTCCAGGTTCTCCGTCAGGAACTCCTTGATGGAATCCACCGACAGCGTCTTGCGGGAGGGCTCGTACAGCGTGGCCCACGGGTTGGGCTGGCCCAGCACCAGGTCGCGGATGAGCATCCCCGCGATGGTGCCGTGCGTCATCCCGTGGCCGCTGTCGCCCGTGGCCACGTACACGTTCTCGCGCCCGCCCGGGTCCGCGCCGATGAACGCCATGTAGTCCGCCGGCTCCATCACCATCCCCGACCAGCGCATCTCCGCCGACTGCAGCCCGAAGCGCGGCCGGGCCCACTCCAGCAGCCGGGCGAAGCGCTCGTCGTGGTCGTCGGAGTGCCCCTGCTTCACGTCCTCGCCGCCCACGATCACCCACAGCTGCGACGGGTCGCCCTCCACGGGCTGCGTGCGGACGTAGTGGTAGGCCTCCGCCGTGTCCCACCAGAGCGCGGGCTGGAGGGACGATGCCGGCACCCGCCCCGCCACCACGTAGCTGCGATACGGCGCCTGCTTGGTGTGGATGGCGAACATGTCGTGCACGGGCGGGTTGGTGCAGACGGCCAGGGCGCCGGCGGAGACGGAGAAGCCGTCGCCCTTCGCCGTCGCCCGCGCCCCGCCCTCCACCTCCGTGACGAGGTTGCCCGTGTGGATGCGCCCGCCCAGGCGCTGGACGGCGTCCGCCAGGCCGGACAGGTACTTGAGCACGTGGAACTGCCCCTGCGCGCCGAAGCGCAGCGCCGGGCCGCTGTCGAAGGGCACGCCGGGGATGCGCTCCACCCGCTCCGCGTCGGCCCCCGCGCGGCGGGCGGCATCGCGCTCCGTGTCCAGCAGGTCCGGCGAGTCTTCGGGTGCCAGGAACCAGTAGCCGTCCAGCCGCACGTAGTCGCACTGGATGCCCTCCGCCGCCGCGATGGTGCCCACCTGTTCGATGGCGGCCTGGTGGCTCTCGTAGGCCAGCCGCGCGCCCTCCGCGCCGTGCACCTTTTCCAGCACGTGGTAGTAGTCGTCCAGCGCGCTGCTCAGGTGCGCCGTCGTCTGCCCCGTCTCGCCCCCGCCCACGCCGGACTTGTCCAGCACGATCACCCGCCGGCCGGCCTTCGCGAGCAGGTAGGCCACGGTCATCCCCGCGATGCCGGCGCCCACCACGCACACGTCCGCCTCCGCCGAGCCGGCCAGCGGCGCGAACTCGCGCTGCGGCACCGTCTGCTCCCACACCGACACCGACCGCTCCGACGACGCCGGCGAACCTGATGGCTGCATCCCGTCCTCCTCCCGAGCCCGTGAACGCGCACGACCAACCGCCGCCGTGCGCCAGCGGCAGCGTCGGGACGGCCCCGGCTTGCAATGTTCGTACAAGCCGCGCGTCCGGGGATGAACGAGAGCCCGCCCTTCCATGCGGGAAGGGCGGGCTCCGGTGCATCCGCCGCGGACCGGGTTCAGCCGCTGGTGACGACGAACCGCGCGGCGCGGTTGCTCCCCTCGGGCCGCCGCCGCACGGTGATCTCCACGTCGCGGTCCAGCGCGTTGAGAAACGCGATGAGCCGCTCCAGGGCGAACCTGGACATCTTGCCGCGCATGAGGTCGGACGCCATGGGACGATCCACCTTCAGAACCTCCGCGGTGCCAGCGACGGAGAGGCCGCGCTCGCGGATGATGTTCACGGCGCGGCTCATCAGTGTTGCGCGGGCAAGTGCTTCGCCTGCGTCCGGCCGGCCGATGTAGGCCCACAGGTTGCCGCTGCTGAACTCCACTTCTGGACTGCTGTGCATCACGGTAATCTCCTTCCTGTGACGGTTCCTGCCGGGTCAGTCCCCCGACACCACTACGCGTCCACCACGGAATGCCTCCGCCCGCCGGCGAACGGTAATCTCCACGTCCTGATCGAGGGCGTTCAGGAACGCGATCAGGCGTTCCAGCGAAAATTTGTGCATCTTGCCCCGCATCAGGTCCGATACCGTGGGCTGGTTGGTGCCCAGGATCTCCGCCGCTCGCTTCTGCGTGAGCCGGCGCGCGTAGATGATGTCGATGACCCGGCTCAACAGCCTGGCGCGCGCCAGGGCTTCTTCGGGGTTCGGAACGCCGATGTCCGCGAACACGTTGTCGCTGCCGATCTCATACTCCAGCGGCTCATCGCTCATCCATGACTCCATCACCGAGTAGTCCGCATTCACAGCGGTGAAGACGCATCGTCGATCCGCATCGCCATGGCGAACCGGGCACGGATCAGCTCGATGTCGTGCTGCGGCGTGGCAATTCCGTGCTTCGACTTCTTCTTGAACGCATGCAGCACGTACACCCCCGCGCGCAGCTTCACCGTGTAAACGACGCGATACGTGCCGTCATCCCCATCCACGGCGATCTCCCGAATCCCAAGCCCCTGCAGGGCACCCCTGTTCAGCGGCTTCTCGTCGGGGACCGGCAGCTCCTCTTGGACCCGGTAGAGCAGGAAGCCGATGTAGTGGCGCAGTTCGCGATTGAACGCACGAAAATCCTTCTTCGATGCGCCGACCCAAAACAACGGCCGCGGACGCGGTTGATCCATTCGCTGGACTCGACTATATGAGTTTTGATATGCAGCGTCAAGTCCTTCAACCTACACCTGCGGATTCATCCCGTAAGCACTGGATGAGCCTGCGATTACACGACGCCACCGCTGTGAAGATGTGCTCACCTGTGGCCGCACGGGAGCGGATCTGCGGGATGGGAAAATCGAAAAATGCCCACCCTTTTGCGAAAGGACGGGCATTCCGACGGATGGTGAGGGGGGTGCGGTGATGTCCTCTTGGTACCGCTCGCTGGGATCGGAGCCCGCATCCACATCACGGCGCGGCGGAGAGGGCGTCCCGGCGCTCCAAAGCGGACGAGTGCCCGGCATCGCCGGAAGATGAATCCGGATCGATCATCCGATCCGCCGAAGTAGAAACGCCGCCCTCGCGGTGAGGGCGGGCCTTCGAAGCCAGGGCCGCGACGCGCCGTCAGCCGCGGCGGATGCGGACGCCGCCAGAGCCGGTCTCGATGCGCACGGTGCCGTCCCCGTCGCCCACGCGGCCGGTGTAGCTGCCTCGCTCCGTCCGGCGGTCCGTCACGGGCAGGTCCACGGTGATGCCGCCGCTCCCCGTGTCGATGTCCAGCGCCGCGCCGAACGAGCCGGGGACGGTCACCGTCACGCTGCCGGAGCCCGTTTCCACGTCCAGGTCGGCGTCGCTCTCCATCCCCAGCGTCACGGAGCCGCTCCCCGTCTCCAGCGACACGTCGCGCGCGTGCACGCCGCTCAGCCCGATGCTGCCGGAGCCCACCTCCACCTCCAGCGTCTCCACGCGCAGCCCGCTGCCGGACACGGCGCCGCTGCCGCTGCCCGCCTTAAGGGTGGTGCCGCGCACGTCGTTCAGCGTCAGCCGGCCGGAGCCCGTCTCCACCGTCACCGCGCCCTGTGCGTCGCGCACCTCCACGGCGCCGGAGCCCACCTCCACGTGCAGCTCGCCGCGCGTCCCCTGCGCGCGCACGGTGGACGAGGCGCCCTCCACGTGCACGCGGCCATTCACGTTGGTCACCTGCACCGTGCCCACGCCCTGGTGAACGGACACCGAGCGCCCCGCGGGCACCAGCACCCGCACGTCGGCGTACGCGCGCGTCCCCCGTCCCGCGCCGGCCACCGTGACGCGCCGCGCGCCCACCCTCGTGCCGGTCAGGGATCCGTCGCGCCGCACCTGCAGCGTGGTGCGTGAGCGCGCCCCCATCCGCGGGTACACCACCCGGTCGCCCGGATACACCACGCGCACGTCGTCGCCGCCACGGGTTACGCGCAGCGCCCGGGCATCCTGCCCGCCGCGCGTGACCTCCACGACGACGGCGCTGCCGGAGCCCGCCGCCACCGTGACCTCGCCGGCCAGGTTGTGCACGGCCGGCGCGCGGCCGGTGAGCGAGAACCGCTCCGTCTGCCCCGCGAGCGGCGGCGCCAGGACGAGCGCCGCGGCCGTGCAAAGCGCCAGCCGGCCCAGCCGGTGATGGGAGATGGTCATCCGTCGAAATCCTCGGTCCAGGGAAGTGAGCCTTCGGGGAGATCAGGCCCCCGGGTGCGCCGCGATCGGATCGGGGCGGCCGGGGGGAAGAAGAGCGGGCCGCGTGGCCGCGGCCCGGACCGTCTACCGCCGGGTGAGCTTCACGGACCCGCTGAAGGTGGTGATGCTCACGTTGGGGCCGCCGCGGCCCAGGGTGCCGCTCCACTCGCGCCCCTCGCGGTGCAGGCGCCAGTCGCTGTTCACGCCGCCGCTCCAGCTGGTGACCTGCACCTCGGCGCCCGTGTTGCCGGGCAGGCGCAGCTCCACGCTGCCGGCGTGGCTTTCCACGTTCAGGGCCCCGCCCAGGGTGCCGCTCAGCACCACGCTGCCGGCCACGCTCTCCACGTTGCCGCGCAGCCGGGTGCCGGTCACGTTCACGCTGGCGCTCACCGAGGTGATCTCCACCCGCCCGCCCGTCACGTTGGCCACCCGCACGGCCCCGTTCAGCGAGCTGATCTCCACCTCGCCCACGCTGCCGCTTACGTCCACGGCGCCGTTCATGGAGTTGATCTCCGCCCGCTGCCGCACGGCGCCCGTAAGCCGCACGGGCCCGGACATGGAGCTGATGACGGCGCGGTCCGTCTCGCCTTCCAGGGTCACGGAGCCGTTCTGCGAGGTGATGTCCACCGTGCGCGGGCTGCCGCCCACGCGCGTGGCGCCGTTGCGGGTGACCGTCTCCACCGCGCCGTTCACCCCCGAGACGGTGATGGGCGCGTTGCCCGTGGCCGTCACCTCTACCGACGAGCCGGCGGGGACGCGCACCTCCAGCGAGGCGGGGCCGGCGCGCCCGCGGCGGCCCTCCACCCGCACCTCCGTGCGGCGGCCGCCGCCCTCCAGCTGCACGCGGTCGCCGTCGCGCTCCACGGTGCCCGTCACCTGCACCTCGCCGCGCCCCCAGCCCACCACGCGCAGGGCGCCGTTGTTGATCTCGATGGTCACCGTGCCGTTGGACGCGGCGGCCTGCCGGGCGTTCACCTGCTGCTGCGCGCCGGCCGGGCCGGCCAGCAGCAGCGCGGCGGCGGCCGCGGCCAGGGAAAGGGTCCTGATGTGGGTCATGGTCGTGTTTATCCTTGCAGGGGGCGCGGTCAAAGCGAGACCGCGCGCCGAAGCACGTTGAGCTTGGCGCCGTAGGCGTCCGTGAGCATGCGGGTGAGCTCCGGGCTTTCGGGGTCCCGGGCCAGCGCCGCCCGCGACTCGCGGATGGCCTGGTCGATGATGCGCAGGTTGGCCTCCAGCACGGTCACCGTCTCGGGGGCCAGCCGGGCGCGGTGCTGCGCCAGCACCGCCTGCAGGTCGCCGATGGCTTTTTCGTACTCCTGCTCCGCCGGGGCAAAGCGGACCAGCGTGGCGGGCGTACCGCCGTCCGCGCCGGCCGGGGCCTGCGCCTGCTGCGCCGGGAGCACGGGCGTGTCCGCGTCCCCGTTGTCCGCGAAGCGCAGGGTGGCAAAGGAGGTGGTCACCACCAGGGCGACGCTCGCCGCGGCCAGCATCCACCAGGGCAGCGGGCGCACGGGGCGCGGGCCGATGACGCGCACCTCGTCCAGCCGCTCCGCCGGCGAGGCGGGCACGGGGGCGCGGGCCTCCAGCCGGGGCGCGATGGACTGCCACAGGTCCCGCTCCGGGGCAATCTCCTCGGGGAGCGCGGCGGCCTCGTCCAGAAGCATCCGCAGCACGGTCTCCTCGGCGCGGCACTCCTCGCACTGCATCAGGTGGCGCCGGACGTCGCGCTCTTCGCGCGGGGGCAGCTCGCCCCCCACGTAGTCGTCCAGCAGCTCGAGCGTTTGATCGTGTGTCATCGTCCCAGTGCCTCTCTGAGCAGTCGCCGGGCGCGGTGCAGCTGCGCCTTGCACGTTCCCACGGCCGAGCCATGCATCTCGGCGATCTCCTCGTGCTTGTATCCCTCCACGTCGTGCAGCACGAACACGCTGCGGGCGCCCGGGGGCAGCCCCGCGATGGCCCGTTCCAGGTCCATGGCCGTCCCCGGGTCGGAGGCACGCGTGCTGGGCGTTTCGTACTTCTCCGGCTCGTCCGTGGAGAACACGCGGTGCACCCGCACCCCCTCGGACCGCCGGTCGCCCAGCACCACGTTCACCGCCAGCCGGTGCAGCCAGGTGCTGAAGGCGCTCTTGCCCTGGAAGCTCCCCAGCTTTTCCCACGCGCGCACGAACACGTCCTGCGTGAGCTCCTCCGCCCGGGTGCCGTCGCCGCACAGGCGCAGGCACAGCGCGTAGATGCGCCCCACGTTGGCGTGGTACAGCTGCTCGAACGCGGCGGTCTCCCCCTGCTGGGCCCGAAGGACGGTGAGGTCCGTGGGCCTCGCGTCGTCCGTCGTGGGTCGATCAGCCAGCATGGTGGCCGCCATGGAGCCGGGTGGGTTCGGGGTGTTTCACGTTGCCTGCGTTCCTATGACGCGGCAGACGCCCCGAGGGTTTGAACGGCTGGATCGGCACGGGATGCGGAACGGTGGTGGAGGGGTCCATCGGGAGACCGCGGGTTGGTTCGCCCGTGGGGAAAGGCAGGGTGGCGGCGCGGCCGGGCGATGCCGCGCGCCGTGACGTGGATGGATGCGGATTCGGCGGATGATGACACCGACCGATCCGCGTTTCACGGACTGGCGAAACCGGTTGATCTGGATCCCCCGGGATGATACGGCGCGGGCGGATGCGGGTTTCGGGTCCCCCACCCGCGGCCCCTCCACGGGCAAACTGCCGCCGGGAGAGGGGAGAACTTCAGCGCGCGGGGCAGAAACCCGCCGGGCGCCCCCACCCGCTCAATTCCTCGCGACCTCCCCCCAAAACCCCTGGGGGGAGGTGAAACGGCAGCGCGGGTTGGGCCGTGCACGATGGCGGAGCGTCGTCCGTCGGGCGCGGAGGGCCCCCTCCCCCCGGCCCCCTCCCCCGCTTCGCGGGCAGGAGGGGGAGAACTTCGCTCCGCGACGGCAGGGTCCCGGTCCAATCTCCCTCCCCCACGCAGTTTGTGCGGGAGGGTCGGGGAGGGGGGCGCCCGGCCCATGCACCCGCCCCGCCACGCAGCACGCAGCCCGTCGAAGTCTACACCCTCTCCCGCGCAGTTTGCGGGAGGGGGTGGACGAGCCTAAGCGAGGCCCGGGGAGGGCCCCACGGGCCCCACGGCCGCCCACAGCACCCGTCGCACCCGCCACCCCAGCAGCACGGCGGCCACCACCAGCGAGAGCACCAGCCCCAGCCACACGCCCCGCGGCCCCAGCGGCGTGTGGAAACCCAGCAGGTACGCCGCCGGCGCGCCGATCCCCCAGTACGCCACCACGGTCATCCACATGGGCACGCGGGTGTCCGACGCGCCGCGCAGGGCGCACAGGCCGGCCACCTGCGCCCCGTCGAACACCTGGAACAGGGCCGCCATCCCCAGAAGCGTCATCCCGATGCGGATGATCTCCGGGTCGTGCGTGTACAATCCCAAAATCCACCGCGGCGCCAGCAGGAACGCCAGCGCGCACAGGGCCATGAACACGGTCACCAGCGCGTACGTCGTCAGCACCGAGCGCTGCACGCCGCGCCGGCTGCCGGCGCCCACGTGCTGTCCCACCCGGATGGTGCCCGCCAGGCTGGTGCCAAGCGCCACCATGAAGGTGGCCGACGCCACGTTCAGCGTCACCTGGTGCGCGGCCTGGGCCACGGGGCTCAGCCACCCCATCAGCACCACGGCAAACGAGAACACCCCCACCTCCGCCGCAAGCTGCCCGCCGATGGGCGCACCGATGGCCAGCATCCGCCGCAGCCGCGCGGCCACGGGCTTCAGGCTCACCCCCGCGAACGGGGCCAGGTCGCGTCGCCGCAGCACGTAGATCAGCATGGCCGCCAGCATGGCCCACCGCACGAGGGTCGTGGACCAGCCGGAGCCCACCAGGCCGCCGGGCCGCACCGTCCACGTGCCCAGCAGGGGCAGGTCCCATCGGAAGCCGTAGATGAGGAGCTGGTTGCCCCACACGTTCACCGCTACGCCGATGAACGTCATCACCATGGCGGGGCGCGTCAGGCTCATGCCGTCCAGGTACTGCCGAAAGGCCATGAACAGCAGCATGGGCGGCACGCCCCAGGCAATGGCCCACAGGAAGCCGCCCGCCAGCCGCGCCACGGGCTCCGGCTGCCCCAGCGCCCGCGCGATGGGCAGCCCGAACAGGCTGACCACCGTCATCGGCACGGACAGCAGCGCGGCCAGCCACAGCCCCTGCACCAGCACGCGCCGGCACTCCGCCCGGTCGCCGCCGCCGAACGCCTGCGCGACGAGGGGCGACATCCCCATCAGCGTGCCCGTGCAGATCATCAGGCAGGCCATGAAGATGGCGTTGCCCAGCCCCGCGCCGGCCAGCGACTCGGCGCCCAGGGGGCCTACCATGATGGTGTCCGCGGTGTGCATCGCGATGCCGCCCAGCTGGCTCACGACGATGGGCCCGGCCACGCGCGTCAGGGCGCGCAGCTCGTGCAGGTACAGCAGGGCGCGGCGCCTGCCTCCCGGGCGCGCCGCCGTGGGGCCCCGCGGCCGGGGCGGGTCGAGCGTATGCATGGTTCCGCCGGTGAATCGAAAGGCTCGCAAGATAACGGCCGGCGCGGGCTTGCGGCACCCGCGGGCATTCTCGAATACTCGGGCCCAGAACGCGCGGCCCAGAACGCGAAAGGGGCCCCGCGGTGATCGCGAGGCCCCTCCGTGTCGTCCCTCCGCGGGACGGCGTCCGGTTCAGTTCCGCTCAGGTGCCCGCAGCGTGGCGGGGATGGTGAGCATCTTGGGATCGGACGCGGAGATCAGGGCCTCGGCAAAGTCCTGTCGCTCTTCCAGCTGGTTCAGGCGGCCGTCGATGCTGGACAGCACGTCGTGGATGCGGACCAGATCCGCCTCCGGGGACGGGCGCAGCTTGGCGGCCGTGACGGCATCCAGAAAGCTGCCCAGGCGCTTGGCGATGGGACGCAGCACAAGGACCCCCCCCGTGGTGAGGATCAGGGTGCACATCACGATCATGGGGGCGAGCTCTTCCATCGTTCCACTTTCCTGGGTAATGCGGCGCGCGGGTGGCTGCCCGGGCGTACGTCGTTCCGGCGGGCGGAGTTTCGCCGCGCCTGCTCCTGCTACGATTCCATCGCGGCCCGTCGGGCCGCCGGCGGACGGACCTTTTTGCCGCGCCCGGCCAGCCAGCCCCGGACGCGCAGGGCCATCAGCACCCCGAACACGGCGGCGAAGATCAGCGGGTCGCGCAGGTCGCTCTTCACCAGCCAGATGAAGTGCAGCACGCCGAGCCCCGCTGCAAGATACACCAGCCGGTGGAGTTTCTGCCACCTTTTCCCCAGCCGGCGGATGGACGCCTTCGTGGACGTGAGCGCCAGCGGCAGGAGGAGCAGGAACGCCGTGAACCCCGCCGTCACGTACGGACGCTCCGCCACGTCCTCCCAGATGTATCCCAGGGAGAACCCCTGGTCCACCAGGTACGTGAGCAGGTGCAGGCACACGTACAGGAACGCGCAGAGCCCAAAGGTGCGCCGCGTGGACGCCAGCCAGTTCCATCCCGTCCATTTGCGCACGGGGCTCACGGCCAGCGTTACCATGAGCATCAGCAGCGTGGCGAAGCCGGTGCGCAGCGTCACGTACTCGATGGGGTCCGCGCCCAGCCCGCCCGTGAACGCGCCCGCGACGAGCAGGATGAGCGGAACGAGCCCCGCCACCCACGCCGCGGGGCGCACCCACCGCGCGGCCGCCCCCTGCCAGGATGCGCCGGCCACCGTCAGTAGTTGCGGCGCAGGTCCATGCCGCTGTACAGGCTGGCGACCTCGGGGTAGCCGTTGAACATCAGCGTGGGCCGGCGCCGCCACTCGCCGATGCGGCGCTCGCGGGCCTGGGTCCAGCGCGGGTGGTCCACCTGCGGATTCACGTTGGCGTAGAAGCCGTATTCCCGCGGCGCCGACAGGTTCCACGAGGTGCGCGGCTGCGTGTCCGTAAAGCGGATGCGCACGATGGACTTGATGGATTTGAAGCCGTACTTCCACGGCACCACCAGCCGGATGGGCGCGCCGTTCTGCGCGGGCATGGGGCGGCCGTACAGCCCCGTCGCCAGCAGGGCCAGCGGATGCATGGCCTCGTCCATCCGCAGCCCCTCCACGTACGGCCACGCCAGCACGGAGCGGCGCTGTCCGGGCATCTGCTGCGGGTCGAGCAGCGTGGTGAGCTCCACGAAGCGCGCGCCGGCCCGGGGGCGCGCGCGGGCGATCACGTCGCGTAGCGGAATGCCGCTCCAGGGGATGACCATGGACCACGCCTCCACGCAGCGCAGCCGGTACGTGCGGTCCACCTGCCGCGTGCCCCGGACGAACTCGTCGAAGCCGTAGCGCCCCGGCCGGTCGCACAGGCCGTCGACGACCACGGTCCACGGGCGGGTCTTGAGCAGCCCCGGCGCCGTGCGGGCCGGGTCTTCCTTGTCCGTGCCGTACTCGTAGAAGTTGTTGTAGCTCGTCACGTCGGCCAGCGGCGTGAGCTCGTCGCGCTGCGGGCCGGCGTCCAGCGTGTCCAGCGCGGCACCCTTCGCCACGCCTTCGTTCGTGTCGCAGGCGGCCAGCGCGGGGACGGCCGCCCCGGCGAGCGCCGCCGCGGACGCGCCGAAGAACTGGCGGCGGCTCAGGTACGCCGCTTCCGGGGTGATCTCGGACGACGGGATCTCGGGCTTCTTGATCAGCATGTGCGTACTCCCATGGGGCACCGGCCGGAACGGACGGTGAACAAACCTGGAACGCCGTGACGCCGGGGAAGGTTCCCCTCCGCGCAAGATTACGGCCGGTGGAGGGTCATTGGATGCGTCCGGCGGGAGGCCCGCCGTGGCGGAGCGGCGTTCGCCGCCGTTCGGGATCGGTCGATCGGACATTTTCGTCCAGCGACCCACGCCGCTGCACCTCGTCCCGGCGTGAATTCGCCACGACGGCCAGCGGCCGGTCATCCCGATGGGGAAGGAGGGCGATCCGGATATCAGGTCATTGACATTTCGTGTCGTAAAATACACCTTACGGGAGAGTCCCGTTGTGCGGCCATCCATCATCCGGGGGTTTTGCCATGAATCGCGTCACCCGTGTCGTCTCCAGGAGCCTTTTCTCGGCCGGCGTGTTCGCGGCGCTCGGGTTCGGGGCCGTGCAGGCCACGCCCGCGTCGGCCGCGTCGCCCGCGTCGTCGGCCCTGGCGTGTACGAAATCGGTCTGCAACGACTACTGCATCAACACGCTGGGGTACGATTACGGCAAGTGTGTCGACGGCGAATGTGTGTGCAGGCTCTGCACGCATGCCTCCGGCGACATCTGCTGACACCAGGGCTCCAGGCGCGCGGGCAGACGGTCCACGGCCTGGATCTTACGAATTACGGAAGCGGGCCGGAGAGCAGATCGCTCTCCGGCCCGCTTCTGCTCATCACCCGTGGAGGATGGATCGCGCCGCAGCGGGGCGGATGAGTGGGTGCAGATGGGAGACGACGGACGGGAAAGACCGAGAGCGGATGCGGGCACCCGGCGCCGCCGCCGCCCGCTCGATTCCCCGCGACCGGCCCCCAAAACCCCTGGGGGAGGCGGGTCCCATCCGGCCTCCGTGCCGGCGTGGCACTCCCCCGCGACGGACAGTCCGCGCAGGCGGACATCGTGTGGTCGTTGCGGCGAATTCATTCGCTCTGCCGGGCCCCCTCCCCGCGCAACTGCGCGCGGAGAGGGGAGGAAGTTCGCGTCAGGCCACGCCCGCCGGCTTCTCCCTCGCGTCCGGTATCGCGTCCGCATCCGCCTCGGGCTCAGGCGCGTCCTGGCCCAGGGGCGGGTTGGGGATGCCGTCCCTGGGCGGGCGCAGCAGCGACAGGGCAATCGATCCGCCGATCACGCTGGCGATGACGGCCAGCGACACCACCGTGGGCACCTTGAAGACGTCGATCAGCATCATCTTGGCGCCCACGAACACCAGCACCAGCGACAGGCCGAACTTCAGGTACACGAACTTGTGCACCACGCCCGCCAGAAGGAAGTACATGGACCGCAGCCCCAGGATCGCCATCACGTTGCTCGTGTAGACGATGAACGGGTCGCTGGTGATGGCGAAGATAGCCGGAATGCTGTCGATGGCGAACACCAGGTCCGTGAATTCCACCAGCAGCAGCACCAGGAACAGCGGCGTGGCCACCCGCTTTCCGTTCTCCACGGTCCAGAACTTCTGCCCGTCGTAGCGGGGGGTCAGCGGCAGCCAGCGCCGCGCCAGGCGCACCACGGGGTTGTGCTCGGGGTCGATCGACTCGTCCTTGCGCAGCGCCATCTTTACGCCCGTGACGAGCAGGATGCCGCCGAAGACGTAGATCACCCAGTGCCACTGCTGCAGCACGTACGCGCCCGCCGCGATGAATCCGCCCCGCATCACCAGGGCGCCCAGGATGCCCCAGAACAGGATGCGGTGCTGGTACATGGCCGGCACCGCGAAGTACGAGAAGATCAGCGCGATGACGAAGATGTTGTCCACCGCCAGCGACTTCTCCACCAGGTAGCCCGTCAGGAACTCCAGCGCCGGCTGCTTGCCCGCGAAGTACCAGATGCCCGCGTTGAACGTGAGCGCGAGCGACACCCACACGGCGCTCCACCCCGCCGCCTCGCGCAGGCTCACCGCGTGCGCCTTGCGGTGGAACACCCCCAGGTCCAGCGCGAGCAGGATGAGAACCGCCGCGTTGAAACCCACCCAGAGCCAGATGCTGTCTGCCAAGGGACCATCCTCCTGTGGGGACCACAGGGCACGCAAAAGGGCGCGACCCTACGGCACGGTACTGTGTCGTAGTGGTCTCGCCCCAGTCCCTTTCGGGTCCCTTCCGCGGCCGAAGGCGCTCATCGGCGCCCCGTATTGACGATCCGCGGTCTCCGCTGGTGTCATGGTCAGCGGCAGGCTACTCCCCACGGCGGCAAGTGTAGTCGCGGGGACGACGATGCGTCAAGGCTCTGCATCAAGTCGAAAACCGGTTTCGTGGCCCCTGTCGGAGTGGAGGACGCAAGCGTGACATGATTCGTATACCGCTGCAGAACGATGGTTTATGATCATTGCTCGCTCCCTTATCCGCTTCGCCGGCTATAATCTGAAGTTATCGATTCTCGTCGTTAGATCGATGATACAGCCTTTGGAAGGCCACGATGCGTGCCTCCCGCAGGCAGCGGTTGCGGGATCGAACGGTCGATGCACCGATCGGAGCGGGGCGCCCCCTCCCGGAGGGACGCCCCGCGTCGTATTCCCTGCCCGTCTGCCAGGCTAGGGCACGAGGCCGACCTGGAAGATGGCCGTGGTGCCGCTGACCTCGTTGCCGACGATCAGCAGGGGCTCGCCCGTGGGCGAGTCGTCCGCGGAGACGAAGGCCAGCCCTTCGGGACCCAGGTCGCCGCCGGCGCCCTCGCGCGAGCTGGCGTAGGTGACGAACGACGGGCTGGCGGGCGCGGTGACGTCGTACACCATCACGCCACCCGTGCGCTCCAGGCCGATGAACGCAAAGGACTTGCGGCCGAACCGCGCCACCACCACGCCCTCGGGCTCCGGGCCCTTGTTGTCGCTGCGGTCGTCCAGCGCGTTGCCCGTGTTGCTGGCGTTGAAGAGCACGTTGGGCAGCGCCTTGGTCCGCTCCTCCAGCTCGTTGCCCGAGTCCCACACCAGCTGCCCGTGCTCCGTCCAGATGCTGAACGACCGTGCGCCGAACGCGTACAGCGCGTCGTACTGGCCCGTGGCCGGGTTGCGCCCCGTCTGCGTGGTCACGTTCAGCCGCCCCAGCCGCGCCGCCGCGTTGCAGGGGCCGCCGCACGCCGCGTCCGTGAACACGGAGCCGTTCAGCGTCAGCGAGCCCACACGCGCCTCTTCGCGCAGCCCGGCCCAGTCGCGGGCATCGCCCTCGTTGGCGGTGACCAGGTAGGTCGCGCCGTTCACCCGGTACGAGGCGATAGCGTCCGGCTGGTACATCCCCAGCACGGGCCAGGAGCGGATGTTGATGGATGCGGTGCCCCCCGTGCCGTCGCGGTCGCTCGCGTCCAGCGCGTTGCCCGCGGCCCCGTGGTTCTTGTAGCCCAGGGGCACGATGCGGGTGACCGCCGCGGCATTGATATCGATAATGGCCAGCGCGTTGTTCTCCTGCAGCGTGACCCACGCCGTGCGGCCGTTCTCCGAAATCGTGACGTACTCCGGCTCCAGGTCCTGCGCCACGCTGGCGTTGGGGCCGTAGATGCGCACGCCCGCCGTCCGCAGCTGCGCCGCCTGCCCGTTGAAGGCGCCGAAGCCCGCCGTGCGCACCGTGGGCGCGCTCTCGTTGCGCACGTCCACGATGCTCACGGAGCCTTCGGGATCGGTGGTGTAGGCGTCGTTGGGCTCGCCCTCGTTGGCCACCAGCAGGTAGCGGCCGTCGGGGGTAAAGGTGAGCATGTCCGGCAGGGCGCCCACCGTGGCGCTGCCCAGCGGCTGCAGGGTGGACGCGCGGTACAGTGCCACCGTCCCCGGCGACGTCTTGACGGGCGCCTCCACGGCAATCGCGACCAGCCCGTCGTGCACGGCGACGCTGTTGACGGACCCGCCGCCGGCCCCCTGCAGGGTGGAGATGCGCGTGGGCGATGCGGGATTGGACAGGTCCAGCACGTCCACCGTGCCCAGCGCGCCGTTCACCACGAACAGCCGGCGGCTGTCCGGATCGAACGCGGTGATCTCGGCGGCCGCCGCGCCGCCGCCCTGAAAGGTGCCGATCTTCTGCAGCGTGAGCGAGGAGGGCGTGGGGCCGGACGGGCCCGTGGGATCGTCGTCGCAGGCGGCGGCGAGCAGCAGCGCGGCGGCGAGGGCCAGGCGTGGGGAAAGGCGCATGTCTCCGGAAAAGCGCGGGTATACGGGTTCGGGCGAATCCGGAAAGAAACCAGCGCCTCCTCACGAACGCCCCGCTCTCCCGTCACCGTGCGGGAACGAGATCATCACGGGCGTGCACGTCTCCGAATCCCATCGTATCCCGTCTGCCCGCCGGCTGTGCACGCCCCGGCGCGGGAGTCGCGTCGCGAGCCAGGAGCTCTACCGTCATCACCCATCCAATCATCCATGCAGACCCAGCATTCCGGAGCGGTTCGCGCTGGAGGCTGACCTGGATCGGTCCGCGTTGCGCTGAGCCTACGGACAGCATGGAACGTGCAGGCGGGCTCCGCCCCACCGGGAGACGGTAATCGCGCACATCGCCGGACGGACCGGAGGCGCAGTTGCTGGCTGTCCCCTGTAACCCGTCACCTGTAACCCGCAGTTAAAGACCATGCAGCTCGCAGGAAAGGTCGCGCTCATCACGGGCGGCGGCGAGGGGATCGGCCGGGCGGCGGCGCTGCTGTTCGCCCGCGAAGGCGCAAAGGTGGCCGTGCTGGGCCGCCACCTCGAAAACCTGGAACCGGTCGTCGACCAGATCGCCGCGGAGCACGGCGAGGCCATCCCCGTGCTGGCCGACGTGTCGCAGCCGGAGGAGATGCAGGCCGCCATCCAGGAGATCGTCACGAAGTGGGGGCGGCTGGACATCGTCTTCGCCAACGCGGGGATCAACGGCGTGTGGGCGCCGCTGGAGGAGCTGGAGCCGGAGGAGTGGGACAAGACGCTGTCCATCAACCTCAAGGGCACGTTCCTGACGGTGAAGTACGCCGTGCCGCACCTCAAGAAGGAGGGCGGGTCCGTGATCGTGAACTCGTCCATCAACGGCACGCGCGTGTTCAGCAACACGGGGGCGAGCGCGTATTCCTCGTCCAAGGCGGGGCAGGTGGCGTTCACCAAGATGGTGGCCCTGGAGCTGGCGCCGTGGAAGGTGCGGGTGAACGTGATCTGCCCGGGGGCCATCGAGACGAGCATCGACGACAACACGGACCGGCGCAACCTCGACAAAGTGCAGACGCCGGTTGAGTTTCCGGATACCGACAAGCCGCTGGAGCGCAAGCCGGGGAGCGCCGAGCAGGTGGCACGCTTGGTGCTTTTCCTGGCCTCCGACGCGAGCGACCACATCACCGGCACGGAGATGTGGATCGACGGCGCCGAATCGCTCATCCGGGGCTGACGCCGGGCCCCTTTCCCCATCCGCCGGAGACCATCATGTCCCAGTCGCAGGACCCCGAGCCCCGGACGGACGAGGTGGACGAGGCGGGGGACGAGTCGTTCCCGGCCAGCGATCCGCCGTCGTACACGCCCGGGCACGCGGGGCGGCCGGACCACACTGATGACGACGGTGGGCAGGACCGCGGCGGGCAGGGCGGGGGAGCCGATCCGGCGGACCGGGGTATGGACTGACATGAAGATCACGCTGCTTTCGGACGAACGCATCCGGCTGGACGGCAAGGCCGGGCCCCTTTCGGTAGAGGCGGATTCGGCGGAGATGGCCTACTCGCCGTTCCACATGCTGGCCAGCGGCCTGGCGACCTGCACCTACTCGGTGCTGGCGTCGTGGGGCACGCACGCCAAGCTGCCCGTGGACGACCTGGTCATCGAAGTGGGCTGGACGTTCGTGGAGGATCCGCACCGGGTGGGCACGATGGACGTGGACGTGATCTGGCCGTCGCTGCCGGAGGAGCGCCGCAATGCCGCCACGCGCGCGGCCGGCCTCTGCACGGTCACGCGCACGTTCGAGCAGCCGCCGAAGATCGCGGTGGAGGTAAAGAAGTGACCATTCCCGTAGTCCACTTCCGGTTCGGCGACGCCGGCGCGGCGGCGGCGGGGATGGGGCGCCCCTACACCGTGGTCTACGACGGCGCGTGCAAGGTGTGCGGCCGCCTGGTAAAGCTGCTGAACGCGTGGGATGCGCGGAACGAGCTGGAGGTGATCCCGTTTCAGAACACGAGCGTGCTGGACCGCTTTCCCTGGATTCCGTCCGAAGCCTACGCCGAGGCCATGCAGCTCATCGGGCCTGGCGGGCGCACGTGGCAGGGCGGGGAGGCCATCGAGAAGCTGCTCCACATCCTCCCCGCGGGCGGGGTGCTCGGATGGGCGTTCAAGATCCCGGGCTTCGGCACGCAGTTCGGCCGGTTCTACCGCTGGTTCGCGCGCAACCGCTACAAGTTCGGCTGCGGCGAGCACTGCCAGGTGCGGCCGCTCAAGGTCAACTTCGGCGACGATCTCTAGGCCAGGAGTTTGGGTCCCGGCGCATTCGGGGGACAGGCAGTTTCACGCAGAGAGCGCAGAGAAAAAACAGAGAGGACGCAGAGAAAAGAAGGGTTTTCTCTGCGTCCTCATCTGTTCGTCTCTGCGTACTCTGCGTGAAACTGTAGTAATACCGAATCCGAAAAAACAACAACTTTGTCTCACACAGGGGAACAAGGGGAACAGGGAACTGGACTCATTGATCTCTGTACCCTGTACCCCCTGTGTGAGCAACCATTCTTTTGCCGGATTCGGTATAGGGGCGGCCCCCAGCCGGGAGCCGCCCCTCGTTCGTTCAGGCAGAAATCGCGCAGGGTCAGTGCGCCTCGTCCGCACCGCCGCGGAAGCCGTAGTCGCCACCCCGGAAGCCGTAGTCCCCCGGCCGCAGCGGACCCTCCGCGCGAAAGGCGTCGTCGCCCATGCGGATGCTGCTGCCCACGTCCGCGCCGCGCTGGGCGTAGTCGTCACTGCGCATCTCCAGGTCCGCCGCGCGCACGCCCACCTCGTCGCCCATCAGCCGCGTGTCGTCGCGCAGGCCGGTGCGGGGGGCGAGATCCACCTCCACGTCCACCTCGGCGCGGCGCCGCACCCCCGCGGCCACCACGGCGCTCAGCGCGCCCACGGCGGCCAGCGCCAGCGCCGTCCGCCCGGGGTTCAGCGACGCCCGGGTGTAGGCGCTGGTCCGCGCCACGTGGCCGTCGTAGCTCCCCCGCATGCGCCCGTTCTCCAGCGGCGGCTGGTACAGGCTGTCGCGCCGGTTGGAGCGCCGCGGCTCGTCGCGCTGCTGCGCCCGGAACAGGGTGCTCTCCATCATGCGGTCCGTGAACCGGGGGGCCACCATCCCCAGCACGGCGTTCATCCCCCCGCCGCCGCCCACCGTCACGTTGCGCTTGGGATGGCTGGCGCAGTGCAGGATGGCATCCGCCACCGTCTCCGGCCGGTACACGGGGGGCGGCAGCGTGGGCTCGTGCGGCATGAGGTTGCGCGCGTGCTCCGTGAACGGCGTGTCGATGGAGGCCGGCTTGACCAGCGAGATGGAGACGGGCACGCCGTCGTGCTCCAGCTCCATCCGCAGCGCGTCCGTAAAGCCCTTCACGGCGTGCTTGCTGGCGCTGTAGTGCCCCTGCAGCGGCACGGCCCGCTCGCTCACGATGCTGCCGATGTTCACGATGGCTCCGCCGTGCGACCGCAGGTGCGCGAGCGCGGCGTGGCAGCCGTTGACCATCCCCCAGTAGTTGGTGTCGAACAGGCGCCGCGCGTCTTCCAGCGGCACCTCTTCGATGCGGCCGTAGATGGAGACGCCCGCGTTGTTCACCCACGTGTCGAAGCCGCCGAACGCGCGCAGCGCCACGTCGGCCACGGCGTGCATGTCCTGGTGGCTCCCCACGTCGGCCACGCAGTACACGGCCTCGCTGCCCTCCGCGCGGATCTCCGCCACGATGCGCCCCAGCGCCGTCTCGTCGCGCGCGGCCAGCACCACGCGCGCACCCCGCCGCGCCGCCTCGCGCGCCGTCGCCAGCCCAATGCCGCTGGAGGCGCCGGTCACGACGATCACCTGCTCCCGAACCGGTTTCAGATGCATCTCCATACTCGCTCCTCGCATACACTTAGGCTCCGGGTTGCTCGGGGCGCGAGGCGGATGCAATCGGTGGGCCGGAGAGGGACGAAGTGCGAAAGTGCGAAAGTGCGAAAGTGCGAAGTGGGGCGGATGCGGATCAGGGGCGGGCGTTGCCGTCGCCGCGGGACGTGGACTGCCAGCCGTCTTCCGTCCAGTAGATGATCAGGCCGCACGGGCGCGGATTGCGGGCGTAGCGATGCATCTCGCGCGGCACCTCCTGGAACGTGCGGTACACCTCCACGGCCACCACGTCCGACCGGCGCAGCGTCTCCTCCAGCAGCAGCGCGCGCGGCCAGCCGCCGTAGTACGGCAGCCCGTTCACCAGCACGTTCAGACAGCGGCGGCCCATCTGCGTGGTGGGCTGGCGGTAGCCCACACGGCCGTGCGCCGTCCGGATGTCGATGCCGGGCACGGACTCCAGCAGCTCGCCCGGCCAGTTGGCCCGCGCCTGCGCCACGTACGCCGAGTCCAGGTAGATGCCCTGCCCCTCCGCGCGGCGCCGGTCAAAGGTCTGGCTCCCCACCTCCCGCCCCACGATGAGGGCCGTAACGCGCACGGTATCCAGCCCCATCGGCGCCGCGCGCATCCGCAGCTCGGCCGTGGCGGGGCCGCCCTGCGCGAACAGGACCCGCGTCTCGGCCGGCGTGTATCCCGCCCGCTCGGCGCGCACCACGTAGCGGCCGGGCTCCCGCACGCGCAGCTGGATGGTGCCCCGCCCGTCCGCGAAGCCGGCCCGCGCCAGGCTGCCGCTGTCGTCCTGCACCCGCACCAGGGCACCGGCCACCGGCGCGCCCGTGCCCTCGTCCAGCACGGTGATGCGCACCGCCTGCGCCGGCAGGCGGACGGCGAGCAGCACGGCGAACAGGGCAAGGAGCGCGGGATGGATGACGCGGTGCCGCATGGATGGTGACGCGGGGTTGGATGTGCACGGATGGGGCAGGGGGACGGCGTCCCGGACAGCGTACGCGCAATCAGCGGGCCGTGGAAACAGGTGCGGCACGAGCGTCCCGGTCGTGGAGCGGGCTCCGCGCCCTACCAGCGGCTGCGGGTCCAGTAGATGATCAGGCCGCAGGGGAGCGAGGGGCGGCCCCGCACGTCCTGCCACGCGTAGCGCCGGTACTCCTGGGGCACCCTGGACGACCAGTGGTAGATCTCCACACCCACCAGGTTCCCGGGCTTGATCCAGTTGTCGATGGGACCCGGCCCCCGGTACGGCTCGCCGTTCATCAGCGTGTTGAAGCAGTTCCACTGGCGGCCGTTGATGACCCGCGGGCGGCCCGTGCGCGGCTCCATGGAGAGTATGATGCCCGGCGCGCCCCGCATCAAGTCGCCCACGTACAGCGCGCCGCGGTAGCGCTGGGCAAAGTACTCGGGATCCAGGAACACGCCGTCCTCCGTCAGGCTGCGCCGGCGAAAGGCGTCGCGCCCGCGCTCGTTCTCGCCGCGCGTAACCACCTGCAGCGTATCCAGCACCAGCGGCTGCGGCCGCAGCTGCACGCGCACGGCGGTCTCTCCCGCCGCTACCTGCAGGCGCTGCTCGCTCGGCGTGAATCCCGAGCGCTGCACGCGCAGCACGTACGCGCCCGCCGGCACGCGCAGGGCGCCGCGGCCGTTGGCGCCGGAGAACGCCGCGCGCACCAGCGTGAGGTCCGGGCCCTCCAGCCGCAGCATGGCGTCTTCCACGGGGGTGCCCGCGGCATCGGTTACCGTCACCCGCACGACCTGCGCGGACGCGGCGCGGGACAGCAGGAGCGCGCCGAAAAGGAGGAGGGCGATGAGGGGAAATCTGCGCGGCATGCGGGTATGGTGCGGAGGATCGATGGGGGATCGGCGGATCGCGGATAGGTGAACGTACCGCGTCATCATTTCTTGCCCGCGGCGGTGTCTTCTACCGAGCCGCGCGGGCATCCTGCCTTCGTCCAGGCTCCCGGCGCGGGCACACTCTTC
>DASQZE010000481.1:0-9395 GCA_035638875.1 Longimicrobium sp. | reverse complement strand
GTTCCGGGTCGTATTCCCAGAAGTACCGGCGAAGATGATCCGGGATCACGGTTGGGTGGGGCCTCGCTGCGGTCATTTGCCTTTTCGGGCAGGTCCGTTCCATGATACCCCGCATCCGCCGCGAAGGGAACGCCGGGGCAGGGAAGCGGCGTGCCCCCGCCGAACCATCTCCCATAACGATCTCCCGCGCCACCGGAACCCATCCGCCGCACCCGGTGTAGCCACGGCGACATGAACGCGTCCTCCGGCACCTCACGCACGCGGCGGTTTACGCTGCTGATCGGGCTGCTGCTGCACCTGCTGGGTGTGGTAGCGGTCCCGTTCCACGTGTGGTCGCCCGCGGACCCGGCCGGCACGAGCGCGTTCGTCGCCGCGGACCCCGGCGACGGCTCGTCGCTGCCCGTGCACGACGAGCTGCACTGCGTGCTCTGCCATGCGGCGGGCGCGCTGGCGCTCCCCCAGACGAGCGCCCACCTGTTCCTGGCGGAAGCCGGCGAGCGGGTGGAGATCGCCGCGCCGCAGCACGCGCTCCCGTTTCGCCCTGCCTCCGCGGCCCGCGCCCGCGCCCCCCCACTCGCCTGAATCCGGCGTCCCACGCGACGCCACGGTATACAGCATACGCCCAGGTCCGTCGCGAGACGGATCCTGATGCGCACGTTTCCGGATTCAGGAGAGTCAATCCAATGCTACGCATTCTCACGCGCGGCGCCCTGGTGGCGCTGGCCGCGGTCTTTGCCCACGTCGCCGCCGCGCGCGCCGACGCCGCCCCGCTCCCCGTGCCCGGTACCGCCGAAGCCGCGCCGCCCATCGTGGGCACCGTGCGCGACACGGCCGGCCTCCCGCTGACCAACGCGCGGGTCGTCATCGCCGAGCTCAACCGCAGCACCCTGTCGGGGCGCGACGGCACCTTCCGCTTCGCCGCGCTGCGGCCGGGCACCTATCACCTGGACGTGACGCTGCTGGGCTACGCGCCCGGCCACGCCGTGGTCACCGTGCCCGCGGACGGGCCGGAGGTGCGGGCGGAGGTGGTGATGCGCGGCACCGTGCTGTCGCTGGAGGGGATCAACGTCACCGCCAGCCCCCGCAGCGCCGACCCGCTGAACATCACGCAGAGCACGGTGGAGCTCTCGGGCAAGGCGCTGGAGCGCAACCTGGGCACCAGCGTGGCGCAGACGCTCTCGTCGCAGCCCGGCCTGTCCGTGCGCTACGGCGGCCCGGCGGCATCCACCCCCGTGATCCGCGGCCTGTCGGGCGAGCGGGTGCTGGTGGTGCAGAACGGGCAGCGCACGGGCGACCTGTCCAGCACCTCGGCGGACCACGCGCTCTCCATCGACCCGCTGGCCGCCAGCCGCATCGAGGTGGTGCGCGGCCCCGCGTCGCTCATGTACGGCAACAACGCGCTGGGCGGGGTGGTGAACGTCATCTCCACCGACATCCCCACCACCATCCCCGGCGAGGCGTCGGGCTTCCTGGCCGCGCAGGGTGAATCGGTGAACCCCGGCGGCGCCGTAACGGGCGAGGTCACGCTGCCGCTGGGCTCCACGCTGGCCCTTTCCGCGCGCGGCGGCGGCCGCCGCGTGGGCGACGTGCACACGGGCGGGGGCGGCGAGCTGGACAACTCGTCGTACGACAACCTGTACGGCACGGCGGGCTTGGGATACGTGACGGAGCGGGTGCAGGCCGGCGCCTCGTTCGGCGGCTACCGCTTCGACTACGGGCTGCCGGCGCTCCCCGGCGCGGAAGAGGCCGGCGTGACCATCGACGGGCAGCGGCTGGACGGCACCGGGCGCGTGGACGTGGCCCTGGGCGACCACGGCTTCACCAACCTGCGGCTGGACGGCTCCGCGCAGTGGTACGGCCACGACGAGATCGAGCCGGGCGGCGAAGTGGGCACGCGCTTCAAGCTCGACACGCAGACGGGCAGCCTGACGGCCAAGACGCAGTTCGGCCGCGTCGGCGGTGCCGTGGGCGTGTCGGGGCTGCGCAAGCAGTACTCGCCGGAGGGCGAAGAGGCGCTCACGCCGGGCGCGGAGAGCCGCACGGCGGGATTGTTCGTCTACCAGGAGCTGCCCCTGGGCGGGGGCGAGGCCGGCCCGTCGCTGCAGTTCGGCGGGCGCTACGACGTGTACCAGGTGCGCCCGGAAGCCACGGACGACGCGCGGTTCGACGCCGTGCGTGCCCGCGACTTCAGCAACCTGTCCGGCTCGCTGGGATTGAACGTGCCGTTCACGAGCCAGCTTTCCGGCAGCGTGAGCATCGCGCAGAGCTTTCGCGCCCCCACGGTGGAGGAGCTGTACTCCAACGCCTTTCACCACGCGGCGGGGACGTACGACGTCGGCGACCCGGACCTGGAGCTGGAGATCAACCGCGGCGCCGAGGCCGTGCTGCGCACGCAGTCCGAGCGGGTGAACGCGCAGGTGGCGGTGTTCTACAGCCGCATCGACGACTACATCACCCCCGAGGTGGTGGGCGACACGCTGGTGCTGCACGAGGAAGACGAGGAGCTCGAGGCCGTCCCCCTGAACCGCTTTCGCCAGGACGACGCGCAGCTGCGCGGGTTCGAGGGGCAGGTGGAGGCCGTCGTGGGCCGGCACATCGTGCTGGGGGTGATGGGCGACCTGGTGCGGGGCGACTTCATTGACGGGGGCGTGCTGCCGTTCATGCCCGCGTCGCGCGTGGGCGGGTCGGCCCGGTGGGACGACGGGCGCTACTCGCTGGGCCTGGAGGCGCGCCACGCGTTCGCGCAGGACCGCGCCGAACCGGCGGAGTTCCGCACGGACGCGTACACGCTGCTCAACGCCAGCACGGGGCTGAGCCTGCACGCCGGCGGCCGCATCCACAGCATCGTGCTGCGCGTGGACAACCTGCTGGACGAGCTGTACCGCGAGCCCACCAGCCGGCTGCTCGTGCCGTCGCCGGGGCGCAACGTGTCGCTGGTGTACCGGGTATTGTTTTGACGGCGGTGACAAGTGCCAAGCGACAAGTGCCAGGTAACTGATTCGCTTTTACTTGGCACTTGTAACCAGGCACTTGGTACTTCTGTTCTTTGGGCGTGCCCCTCCGCTGCGCTCCGGGTCGGGCTGCGCGCGCCGTAGGCAACGATACAACCGTTGCCAACGGCGCCGAGCCCCCTCCGCATCAGGGCAACGATACTGCTGTTGCCCCGCTGCTCCGGGTCTCGGCCCTGCGGGCGCGCATCCCTCACGCAACCGCGAACGGCCGCGCCGTCCCCTGCCGGGGCGGCGCGGCCGTCGTCGTTGGGCCGAGTGACGACTTTCGCCGCGCGCGGCGGAGTGGCACTCCCGCACTGACGCACTTCCCCTGAATGCGAAGAGGCCGGACCGCCACGATGGGCGGCCCGGCCTGGAACTGCGTGCCCGTGATCCGCGGGGGACCCGGGCCGCCGACTACCTGCGGCCGGGACTCACGCCCTGGCCGCCGGTGATCAGCAGTACTCCGGGTACGCCGTGGGGCAGGCGTCCGGGCTGTAGGTCGGCGGACAGTCGAACGTGCAGAGGCCCGTCTGGCAGGCGTCGAAGGCGGAGCCGCAGTTGGGGCCGTGGCCGTTGGTGGGGTCGTGCGCCACCACGGTGCCCGCGCGGCCGGCCGGGGCCGCCGTCGCGAAGCTCTGCACCGACAGGGTCTCCACCGAGAGCTTGATCTTACGCATGGTCGTATCCTTGTTGGGTGTTGGGCGGCCGGCACTCCGGCTGCCCTCTCTGTCCGCGGCATGCTGCCCGGACAAGAAGGTCGCCGAAGGTAAGCCGATGATCTCCCGAACGCAAGCCGAAAACCTGCTACCCTGTTGATGCTTACGCAGTAAACACCTGGTGGCGCGTGATCCATTTTTTGTGTGCAAGGTTGCCGATAAGGGGTGATCTGCGACGGGCCTCCTCCCCCTCTCCCGTACGGGGCGGGCAATCGAGGGTGCCGAGAGGTGGTGTACGGGAGAGGGGGCCGGGGGGTGAGGCCCCGGTGGAGGACGGCGGACCGGATTCCGTTGCGTGAGGGATGCGCGCCCGCAGGGCCGAGACCCCGGAGCGAGCGGGAACAGCAGTATCGTTCCCGCTCGTGGAGGGGGCTCGGCGCAGTTGGGCACGGTTATATCGTGCCCTACTGCGCGCGCAGCCCGGCCCCCGCCTGCGGGGGACACGCCCAAAAGGCAGTGCCAAGTGACAAGTACCAAGTAACAGCAACCGCCCCCCTAGGCACTAGGCACTTGTAACTAGGCACTTGTCACTTTTCACTCGGCGCTTGTCACTTGGCACTTCCCCCTCCACACATTGACGCACACCCTCTCCTCCGGTAAACTTCACGGTTCCAACGGAGGCGCGATGATCCGCAGCATGACGGGGTTCGGGGAGGCGGAGAGGCAGACGGAGGCGGGCATCCTGCGCGTCGAGATCCGGACCGTCAACCACCGGCACCTGAGCGTAAACTTTCGTACGCCCGCTTCCCTCGCGAAGTGGGAGCCGCAGATGCGCGACTGGCTGCGTGCCCACCTGGCGCGCGGCCACGCCAACGTCGCCATCCGCCTGGAGGCCGCCACGGCCGCGGCCGCCGTGGGCCTCAAGCTGGACGAGGACCGCGTGGCGGCGTACCTGGCCCTGTTCGCCGAGCTGCGGTCGCGCTTCGGCGTAGGGGGCGAGCCCGCGCTGAGCGACGTGCTGCGCTTCAACGACGTCATCGTCCGTGACGACGAGGGCGGGCGCGTGGAGATTCCGCAGGAGGACGTGCAGGCGGTGATGGAGGATGCCGCCCGCGCCGTGGCCGCCATGCGCGAGGACGAGGGGCGCCGCCTGCAGGCCGACCTGGAGGGCCGCCTGTCCGCCATCGACACGGCCCTGGACGCCGTGGCCGAGCTGGCGCCGCAGCGGCTGGCCAGCGAGCGCGACCGGCTGCGCGCCGCCATCGCCGAGTTGTCCGCCGGCGTGGGGGTGAACGAGGACCGCCTGGCGCAGGAAGTGGCCTACCTGGCCGAGCGCTGGGACGTGAACGAGGAGCTGGTGCGCTTTCGCTCGCACAACGAGCTGTTCCGCGAGCTCATGGCGGCCAATCCGGAAGAGCCGGTGGGCAAGCGGCTGTCGTTCCTCGTCCAGGAGATGCACCGCGAGGCCAACACCATCGGCTCCAAGGCCAACCACGCGGGGATCGCCCATCGCGTGGTGGCCATCAAGGAAGAGGTGGAGCGGCTGCGCGAGCAGGTGGAGAACGTGGAGTGAGCTCCGCCCCCACGACCTTTCCGCTGGTGCTGTCCGCGCCCTCCGGGGCCGGCAAGACGACCATCGCGCACCGCCTGCGGGAGGGGCGCGGCGACGTCGTCTTTTCAATCTCCGCCACCACGCGCAGCCCGCGCGACGGCGAACGGGACGGGGTGGACTACCACTTCGTGGGCGAGGACGAGTTCCGGCGGATGATCGCCGCGGGCGAGCTCATCGAGTGGGCGCAGGTGCACGGCAGCTACTACGGCACCCCGCTGCGCAACGTGCGCGACGCCCAGGCGCGGGGGCAGTACCTGCTGCTGGACATCGACGTGCAGGGCGCGCGGCAGATCCGGGAGAAGGTGCCCGAGGCGGTGCTCGTCTTCATCCTGCCGCCTTCCGGCCAGGCGCTCGTGCAGCGCCTGATCGGCCGCGGCAGCGAGGACGACGCGCGGGTGCAGCGCCGGCTTAAGAACGCGCTGGACGAGATCCGCGGGGCCGGCGAGTTCGACCAGGTGGTGATCAACGACGACCTGGACACGGCCGTCGCCGACGTGAGCGCGGTGCTGGAGCGGCGGAGGGACGCGGTTCGCCCCCATCCGCCGCTGGACGCGATGGTCGATTCCATCGCGGACGAGATCGAGCGCCACCTGAGCCCCACTGCGGGGTAGGACCGTGGAGCCGGCAAAGGGCCGATGCGGTTCTTCGGATTCAGCGCCTTGCTTTCCTGAGGGAGGCGCCGCCGGATCGTAGGACCGGTACGGCACTCCGGCGCCGACCGAAGGATCCGCCGTGCCGTGACGGACGGCAGCCGGGAAGCACATGATCCGCCTCCATCGGATTTCCATCCGCGGGGCGGATAGACGATACCCAGAGAAGGAGCGTTGCATGCGAGTCGTTACCCCGGGCCAGGCCGCCCGCCACACGGGCAGCAAGTACCTCGGCGTCCTGGTGGCCGCCAAGATGGCGCGCAACCTGAACGAGCTTCGCCGCGGCGAGATGATGGAAGACCCCACGGTCAGCGGCGGCGAGCCGCGCGAGAAGCTGACCACCACCGCGCTGGAAGAGGTGCGTACGGGGGCGGCCAAGTTCCGGCTGACCGAGCGCCGCCGCCCCTCCTCCGACGGCCTGTAAGCCGGGCATGCCCGGGACGCGCGCGCCGCGGCGCCCCTTCGACGGGCGCCGCGTGGTCCTGGGCGTTACGGGGGGCATCGCCGCGTACAAGGCGATCACCCTGGCGCGCGAGCTGACGCTGGCGGGCGCCTCCGTGGACGTGGTCCTCACGGAAGGCGCCCTGGAGTTCGTGCGTCCCCTCACCTTCGAGGCGCTCACCGGGCGCCCCGCCTGTTCGTCGCTCTATCCCCAGGGCGACCCGCTCCTGCACATCCGCCTGGCCCGCGACGCGCACGCCGTGATCGTGGCCCCCGCGACCGCCAACTTCCTGGCGCGCGCCGCCGCCGGCATGGCCGACGACCTCCTGGCGGCCACGCTGCTCGCCACGGAGGCGCCCGTCGTGCTGTGCCCCGCCATGAACGACCGGATGTACGCCCATCCCGCCACGCAGGCCAACCTGGCCCGCCTGGCGGAGTTCGGCTATCGCGTCGCGGGGCCGGCCGTCGGTCCCCTGGCGTGGGGCGAGGGCGAGGGGCCGGGGCGGATGCTGGAGCCGGACGAGATCCTGGCCCACACGGGCCGCGCGCTGGAGGGCGCGACTCCGCTCGCGGGGAAGCGCGTCGTGGTGACGGCGGGCGGCACGCGCGAGGCGATCGATCCCGTGCGCTACATCGGCAACCGCTCGTCGGGGCGGATGGGATACGAGATCGCGGCGGCGGCGTGGCGGCGCGGGGCAGACGTCCTGCTGGTTGCCGGCCCGTCGCACCTGCCCGTCCCCCCCGGCGTGGAGCTGCACCGCATCGAGTCCGCCGAGCAGATGCTGGATGCCGTCCGCGCCGCGCTCCCCGCCGCGGACGCGCTGGTGATGGCGGCGGCGGTCGCCGACTTCCGTCCGGCGGACGCGGCGGCGCAGAAGATCAAGAAGGAATCCGGTGCCGTTCCGCAGATCGCGCTGGAGGCGACGGCGGACGTGCTGCGCGCCACCCGCGAGGCGCGCCGGCCGGGCTCCGTGGTCGTCGGCTTCGCGCTGGAGACCAACGATGCGGTGGAGAACGGGCGCCGCAAGCTGGAAGGGAAGGGGCTGGACCTGCTCGTCGTCAACGATGCCACGGAGCCGGGCGCGGGGTTCGAGGTGGATACCAACCGCGTCGTCCTCCTGCAGCCGGACCGGCCGGACGAGGCGCTGCCGTTGATGAGCAAGGCCGCCGTGGCGGACGCCATCCTGGACCGCGTGGAGACGCTGCTCCCCGCCCCGGAGGCGCGCGCGTGACGGATCCGCGCGACCTGCTGCGCAGCTACCTTCGCCAGCGGCAGGAGCTGGGCGAAGAGGAGCTGGTGCTGGACCGCCTTTCCGCCGCGGACCTGCAGGCGCTGCTCGCCGTCGCGCCGGCCGCCCCCGCCGCGCGCATGCCCGCCGCCGCCGATCCGCGGCGCGAATCCGCCTCCATCGATCCCCGGCGCGACGCCCGGCCGGCGGAGCCCCGCCGCGAGGCCGCCGTCGCTGCCGAGCGGCCGGAAGGGGTGGACACCCACGTCCGCGCTGGCGCGCCGGTGCCGGGGACCGCTCCGCATCCGCCATCTCCCCGCGCTCCCGCTGCGTATGTGAGCGAGGAGGAAATATCAAGTCTACCCATCCTCTCCCAGGTGCGCGAAATTGCACTCGGGTGTCCGCGGTGTGGACTGGCCAGGACGCGTACGCACGTGGTCTTTGGCGAGGGACGGGAAGACGCGGACATCCTGGTGGTGGGAGAGGCGCCGGGGCAGGACGAGGACCGCAGCGGGCGCCCCTTCGTGGGGCGTGCCGGCAGGCTGCTGGACTTGGTGCTGCAATCCGCTGGCTTCGCGCGCGGCGACGTATATATTTGCAACGTGCTCAAGTGCCGGCCGCCGCAGAACCGCAATCCGCAGCCGGACGAGGTGAGCGCGTGCAGCCCGTACCTGCTCAAGCAGGTGGAGCTCGTCAAACCGCGCGTGATCCTGGCCTTTGGCGCATTCGCCGCGCAGACGCTGCTGGGGACGGACATCTCCATCGGCAAGCTGCGCGGCCGCACGCACCAGTACCGGGGCGTGCCGCTGGTCCCCACCTACCATCCGGCCGCCTGCCTGCGGCACCCGGCCTGGGTCCGCTCCGTATGGGAAGATCTCCAGCGGGCGCGCGACGTGCTGGACGCTTCCTGACCCTCCCGAGATCCTGAACGACCCGTCCCGTCCATCGGCGGGACGATGTTTCGACGTTTTTGCCTGAGCAGTACATGGCCACCATCGCCCCGTTCGTCCCCAAGACCGCGCCGCCCGACGCGTTCGCCGACCGCTCCGCCCCGTATTCCGCGGAGGCGGAGCTCGCCGTGCTGGGCGGCATGCTCATCGACGCCGATGCCCTGACCAAGGCCATCGAGGTCGTCGACGACACGATGTTCTACCGCGAGGGGAACCGGCGGGCCTTCCGGGCCATGCGCCGCATCTTCGAGCGGAGCGACGTCATCGACCCGGTGACGCTGGCCGAGGAGCTTCGCAACGCGGGCGACCTGGAGGCGGTGGGCGGGCTGCAGTTCATCGCGTCGGTGCTGGACGCGGTGCCCACGGCGGCCAACATCGAGTACCACGCCCGCATCGTGCGGGAAAAGGCGGTGCTGCGCCGGCTCATCGAGGCGTCCACCATCACCATCCAGGACACCTACGCCCACCAGGGCGACATCGACGAGCTGCTGGACCAGGCCGAGAGCCGCATCTTTCAGATCGCGCAGACGCACGAGCGCAAGGGCTTCGTCTGGATCAAGGAGCTGCTGTGGCCGGCGATGGAGCGCATCGAGCTCCTGTCGCAGAACAGCTCCGCCGTCACGGGCGTCCCCACGGGCTTCGTGGACCTGGACGAGATGACGGCCGGCTTCCAGAAGGGCGATCTGGTCATCGTTGCCGCCCGTCCCTCCATGGGAAAGTGCCTGTCGCACGACGCCGAGATCGTGCTGGAGGACGGCAGCATCGCGACCATCGAGGAGATCTACGGTCGCCGCCACGCGCGGCTGCTTACGCTGGGCGGCGACTGGAAGCTGGGGATCACGGAGCCCAGCGCGTTCGTGGATG
>DASQZE010000480.1:0-3680 GCA_035638875.1 Longimicrobium sp. | reverse complement strand
ACCGAGGGCTGGCAACACGGCGGGAGGTCCGCCCCCCCGGTTGCGCGGAGTAGATCCTTCGGTCGCGCGCAAAGGATTGTGCACGTTAAGGTTACCCGCGTGCGCTCCCTCAGGAAATCAAGCCGAGTGTTTGAAGGCCGGATGGAATCTTAAACACACTCTGAGGAACACAGGGAGGCGCGGGGAGGATTTCTCTCCGCGCCTCCGTTCGCCTGAAGACGACGCCGGCTGCGGTTCTCAGGCGGAAAGGAGGAGAGCCGCGTCCCCGCATTCTGCCTCCGATGGGGTCCGCGCCTGCCTGCATCATTGGATGGGGTAGATGCGGAACAGTGCATGGCCGGCGCTGGTAGCATCGCGCCGGCTCCGCAGGATTCTTCTCCCCCCCTCGCCCGGCACGGGTCACCATGCACCAGCGATTCCTTCCGCTGCTCCTGATTATCATCACCTCGCTGCTCGTGCTCTCGCCGCCCGTGAGCGCGCAGCGGTGGACGCAGGTGAGCGTGGGAGACGACCACGCCTGCGCCCTGGACGAGCAGGGCCGCGTGTACTGCTGGGGCAACAACCACGCGGGCCAGCTTGGTGCGCGCACGGCGGAGCGTTGCGGCATCGTGAGCGAGAGCGGACGACGAAGCTGTTATCCCACCGCCAGCGACACGCTCCCCCTCCCCGCGGGCGGAGCAATGCGCTTCAGCCGCGTGAGCGCGGGACGATACCTCACCTGCGGGCTGGACGCGGCCGGCCGCGCGTTCTGCTGGGGCGAGCCGCTGGGGGCGCCGTCCGCCTACGGCGACACCTGCCTGCACGGCCGGCCGTGCAGCTTCGCCCCCGTGCCGCTGCTGCCCAAGCGGCGCTTCGCCGCGCTCGACGCGCGGTCGCGCTGCGCCGTCGACGCGGCAGGCACGGCGCTGTGCTGGGGCCACGACGTCCGCACGGCGGCCCGGCCCGAGGAGCCCTGGCCCGATGCCGGCGTCACGACGGTCGCCGGCGACCCCGAAGATCCGTCCTACTGCGCGCTGGACCGGGACGGCCGCGCGTTCTGCCTGGGCGAGCCGGACTACGGCATCGCGGGGAACGGGGGGCGCGACTCCGCCTCGCTGGGCCGGCCGGCGGAGCACGCGGCGCCGTTTACGGACGTGGCCGTGCTGTGGCGCTGGGCGTGCGCGCTGGAGGCGGAGGGCGCGGCCTGGTGCTGGGGCGCGGCCGGCTACGACGACGCGACGCGCAACGGTCCCGCACGCGACGGATTGGAGCGGTGCGAGCGCTGGGGCACGCAGACCTGGTGCAACACGCGCCCGGCGGCCGTATCCGGCGGGCTGCGCTTCCGCTCCATCGCCGCCATGCCGCAGGGCACCATGCCCGTCACGTACGAGATGGTGGGGATCACGGCGGACGGCGATGCGTACGTGTGGGGCGGCTTCCGGGAGCCGCGGCCGTGGCACCCGGAGCAGCGCTGGACGTCCGTCGCCGCGGGAGACTGGGGCCAGTGCGGCGTCACGACCGGCGGCGAGCTGTTCTGCTGGGGGCGCGATCCGCACGAGGAGGTGCAGGGCCGCATCCCCCACCCCGCCGCGCGCTGATCCGGCGCGGACGGACGGCGCGGGGCTGGACGGATGCAGGCGGCGGGGCGAGAATAGGATCGTGGTCCTCGTGAACCCGATCGTAAGGATGACGACGATGAAGTGTCCCGTGTGCCTGCAGCCCGACCTGGTGATGTCGGACCGGCAGGGAATCGAGATCGACTACTGCCCGCAGTGCCGGGGCGTATGGCTGGACCGCGGCGAGCTGGACAAGATCATCGAGCGCTCCGCCGCGCAGGCGCCCGCCGCGCCGCCCCAGCAGCAGCAGCAACAGCCGTACGTGCCGCAGAACCCCCCCGGCCAGCAGCCGGTGTACGGGCAACAGCAGCATTACAAGAAGTACGACGACGACTACCACGGCGGATACGGCCACAAGAAGAAGCGCAAAGGCTTCCTGGGCGACATCTTCGACTTCGATTGACCGATCCCGCGGCAGAAAACGGGCGGAGGGGCCGGCCGGCTCCTCCGCCCGCGCTGCGTCCATGCTCAGCGCCTGGACCGGAGCTTGCCGCCACGGCAGATGCGTCGGCCCGCCACCCCCACCGGGAGATACTCGCCATGTGCCAATCGTACGTCCGGCTGCCCCGTCTCTTCACCTCGCTGGCGGTGGCGGGGATGCTCGGCCTGGGTGCTCATTCGGCCTTCGCGCGATCCGCGGAGTCGTCGTGTTCGATCGTGAGCGCGGGGGTGCACAACCTGAGTTGCAGCGTAGGCCCGGCCGGGAGCGCGCAGTGCGACATTGAATGCAAGCGGATCCACGGCCCGGATTCCGTGGGAGAGTGCATGGAAGAAGATTGCTGCCTCTGCTTGATCTGACGGGCCCGGCGCCACGCATCGCCAGGGCCGACGGAGCGATCTTCGCCGGCCCTGCTTCGTCTTGACCTTGCCGGTGCGGACTGCGCGCCGCGGCTCCCCGATCCCATCCACCCATGCCAGCCGACTTCCTGCTGTACGGATCCTACGGATACACGGGCCGCCTGATCGCGGAACGCGCGAAGGTGCTGGGGCTCGCGCCGCTGCTGGCGGGACGCGATGCCGCCGCGCTCGCCGCACACACCGCGGAGACGGGCTTTCCGCACCGCGCGTTCGCCCTGGACGACACGGCGGCGCTGGATGCGGCGCTGCGCGAGACGCGTGTGGTGCTGCACGCGGCCGGGCCGTTCTCGCGCACATCGCGCCCCATGGTGGACGCGTGCCTGCGCACGGGCGCGCACTACCTGGACATCACGGGAGAGATCGCTGTCTTCGAGGCGGTGGCCGCGAAAGATGCAAAGGCGAAGGCCGCGGGGGTGATGCTGATGCCGGGCGCGGGGTTCGACGTGGTGCCCAGCGACTGCCTGGCCGCGCACCTCAAGCGCCGCCTGCCCGGGGCCACGCGCCTGTCGCTCGCCTTCCAGGGCATCGGCGGCATCTCGCGCGGCACCATGACGACGATGATCGAGAACATCGACCAGGGCGGCGCCGTGCGCCGGGGCGGGCGCATCACCCGCGTGCCGGCGGCGTACCGGTCGCGCACGGTGGATTTCGGGCGCGGCGAGGTGCAGGTGACCACCATCCCCTGGGGCGACGTGTCGACGGCGTTCCACAGCACGGGCATCGGCGACATCGAGGTGTACACGCGCGTGGGGGCCGGCGCGCGGCGCGGGATGATCGCCAGCCGGCACCTGGGGTGGCTGCTGGGCTCCGGCCCCGTGCAGGCGATGATGAAGAAGCGCATCCGCGGCGGCCCCGCCGGCCCAACGCCGGAGCAGCGTGCCCGCGGCGTGAGCCTGCTCTGGGGCCAGGCGGAGGACGAGGCCGGCGGCCGCGCCGTGTCCCGCATGCGCACGCCGGAAGGCTACACCCTCACGGCGCTTACGTCGGTCGAGGCCGTACGCCGCGTGCTGGCCGGCGACGCCCCCGCCGGCTTCCAGACACCGTCGCGGGCGTACGGGGCGGACTGGATCCTGGAGTTCGACGGGGTGGAGCGGGTGGACGTGTGAACGGCAGTGCGTGAGTGCGGGAGGGCGAAAGTGCGGGAGTGCGGGAGTGCGGGAGTGCGGGAGTGCGGGAGTGCGGGAGTGCGGGAGTGCGAAAGTGCGGGAGTGCGGGAGTGCGAGAGTG
>DASQZE010000479.1:0-2732 GCA_035638875.1 Longimicrobium sp. | reverse complement strand
TGTACCTGACCCGGGCGGCGCTCCACCTGCGGGAGTCGCTCCCCGACCTGTTCCGCGACGTGGAGTACCTGCCGCTTGCCACCAGCGGGGAGCGGGGCGAGCACCTGGTGGCGTTCGCGCGCACGCACGGGCGGGACGCGGTGGTGACGGTCGTTCCCCGGCTGGTCGCTACCTTCATGCGTGACAAGGACTTCGCGCTGCCGACTGCGGACGAGTGGGAGGGGACACGGGTGGAGGGGGGCGACGGCCTGCTGGCCGGACGCTGGTGCAACGTCCTCACGGGCGAGGAGCTGAGCATGGAGGGGGATGGGGGGATGGAGGCGCGGGAGCTGTTCGCCGCCTTTCCGGTGGCACTGCTGCAGCGCCTGACGTAGGAGGCGGGACAGCTCGCCCGCGAGCGGGGCACGGCCGCCTGCGGGGTGGTGGGGCCGCAGATCCCGCGTCACTCGGTAGCCAGCCGTACGTCCCCTCTTCCGCTTGCGGGAGACGGTGGCGAGCCCAGGCCAGCCGGGTGAGCGCCCGAGCCCCAGCCCAAGACGCCGCCGATCCTGCAAAGGCGGACTTCGTGTGGTTGTCTCTACGGAGAGAAACGCATGGAAGGGTACCTCTCCAACCCGCTGTCATCCCGTCAATTACGGCCGTGATCCGCGCCTGCTGCGCACTCTGTCGTCCGTTCCGGCTTCTCCCTCACGCCGCCCCACAGCACGGGGCGATAAGGCCGGGCGTTCTGCGGAGGTCGGCGACGACGGAAATAGTTAAGAGCAAAGTTGACGGAGTTGCCCATTGACGGGAAATCCATCTTCTACGTACCTTACCTGCCAGTTGGTCCCACCGACCTTCGTTCCATCCCTGTCGCACTCCCCCATGAAGCCCCACTCTCCGGTGTCCCGCCGCACGCGGGCAGCGCTGCTGCTCCTGTCCCTGCTCGCCTGCCTCTCGCCCGCCCTCAGCGCCCAGACGGGGCCGGGAGGCTGCAGCGAGACGACTCCGACCTGTGACTCGTCGCCGCCGTCGATCAGTATCCTGCCGGGAAGCGGCACGGTTGCGGGTTCTCCGCTTCAGGTCACCATCCAGTGGTCCGACGAGACGAGCCTGAACCTTGACGGCCGCACGATCGCGCTGGACGGCGTCAACGTGCGCCATCTCTTCACCGAGTCCGGCAGCGGCGCGCTGATCACGTCCACCGGGACCATCCCGCTGGTTGCCGGTCAGCCCAACCAGCTGGTGGCCTCCATCTCGGACCTCAGCGGCAACAGCAGCACCGCCCTCGCCCAGTACACGTTCGGGAGCCCCGGAACGGGAATCCACCACGGGGTCACGGTCCTGCCGGACGGCCGGGTGGTGCAGCCGGTGAGCCACGGGTACCGGACGCAGGGCTTCGTGGTCCGGAACACCGGCTCGCAGACCGCCACGTTCCGCGTGCTGACGCCCCTGTGCACGGGTGGGGCGGCAATCGGCTGCCGGGCGAGCACGGACTGGCTCACGCTGGCACCCGGCGCCTGGCGCTCGGTGGCGGTGACCTACCTTTCGGGTGCAGCCGGCGCAACGGGCACCATCACCCTGCGCGTGGAGCAGACCAGCCCCACGCCGCCGTCGCCGGTGTGGGACGAGGGGCACGCGGAGCTGCGGGTCATTGCCGCCCCCACCGCGAAGATGGTCAACGAGGCGGACACGCTGGCCCTCGTGGAGCGCGGGCTGTGCCTGACGATCTCCGCAGGGCCGGGTGCGGCCTACGAGTGCGGTGACCTGCGCCTGGCGCACACCCTGCCCGCCACGGCGGCGCTGGGCCAGACCCGCGCGCCCACCCTGCTGTACAACTCGCAGCACGCGCAGCCCACCAGCCTGGTCTCGGCCCACGTCACGCTGCCCGTGGGCCACGGCGCCACGCAGGTGCGGGCGACCGCCTGGCTGGACGCCGGGGGCAGCTTCACGGGCAGCTGGAGCGCATGGGCCGGGGGGCAGCAGCGCGTGACGCTGGCGCTGAACAGCGTCTCGGTGGGCCTGCCCAGCGGCGCCTATCCCTACACGCTGGTCGTCGACACGATCAGCCCCCACGGCGTGGGCACGGTCACACAGCTGCGCGGCACGCTGATGATCGTCAACCGCTCGGCCAGCCCCTTCGGCGCGGGCTGGTGGCTGGCGGGGCTGGAGCAGCTGGTGCCGCAGGGGCAGGACTGGTACTGGATGGGGGGCGACGGCAGCGCGCGGCTCTACCGCTCGGTGGGCGGGGGCCGGTGGGCCGCCGACGTGCTGACGCGCCCCGACACGCTCCACAGCGGGGGCACGGGTGCCAGCCTGTACTACTACCGCAGGCTGCCGGGCGGGGTGCGCGTGCTCTTCGGCGCCTCGGGGCTGCACCTGGCCACGCTCAACGGGCGTGACCACCGCACCGACTTCGGCTACAGCGGGAGCCGCCTGAGCACCATCACCCTGCCGCGCGGCAGTGCCGCTCCCGTGCAGCAGTACACGTTCCGCTACAACGCCGCCACGGGACTGCTGGAGAGCGTCACCGCCCCGGCGGCCGGGCAGCCGCGTGTGGTGCAGCTGACGCGGAGCGGCGACACGCTGCGCATCACGGGGCCGGACACCACGGGCGTCCGCTTCGTGCGGCACCCCACCGCCCCCAACCGCATCCATCGGCGCGTGGACCGCATGGGGGCCGTCACCGAGTACGGGTACGGGGCGGGCGGGCTGCTGACGCAGGTGGTGCGCTTCGGGGGCGGCTCGGTGCG
>DASQZE010000478.1:0-9720 GCA_035638875.1 Longimicrobium sp. | reverse complement strand
CGACTCCCTGCGCCACGTGGTGCAGGCGGACAGCACGGTGGTGCTGGCGGCGTACGGCCCGCCGGGCGTCTACCAGGTGCGGGTGGTGCGCCCCGGCCACACGGAGTGGGTGAGCGGCGACCTGGTGGTGACGGAGGGGCGCTGCGGCCCCGCGCGTTCCGTCGTGACGGCCACGATCACGGTCTCCAGCCCGATGATCATCCACTGAGCCTTCTCTTTCTCCCCGTCCAGGCGGATGCGAGACGGAGGCCGGGACGAACGTCGCGGCGATGGGTACGGGCTGGTGACTCTTTCCGCCTCGGCAGGGACGGATGGATTACAGATGATGGACGGGGCGCCTTCCGCACCGGAGGCGCCCCGTTTCTCGTCATCGAGCGGCCGGGGGATCAACCGGGATCGGAATCGAGGGCACATCAACCGGCGCACGGAACCATCAGCGCATCGGCCGGGCGCACGGGTCGAGTTTCGGCGGGCGGCTGGGCAACAAGCGAATGAATTCGCGGCTACGACGTCACACTGTCCGCCTCCGCGGACACCCATCGGGGCGCGATCGTGGTTCCGCGCGCGTTGCCGGGATCCGACGGAGGAGGCAGGTTGCGCGTGGATGCCCGCAACCCCGCTGCACCAGGAGAGATTCGTGACGATCAACGCTGTCGTACGTGTTTTGGCGCTGGCCGGCCTGCTGCTCTGCACGGACCGCTCACACGCGCAGGCGCCCGCGTTCCACGGGTTCGACATGATGGTGCCCGTCGCGCCGGCCCCGGTGCGCGTGGGAGATGCTTCGCAGCTCGCCTACGAGCTGCACCTCACGAATTTCGCCCGGGACTCGCTGACGCTCACGCGCGTGCAGGTGCTCTCGGACGCGGACGGTTCCACGCTCGCGGTGTTCGAGGGCAGCGCGCTGGAGGGGCTCGTGGGGCTCGCGGGACGCCTGTCCGCAGGGGCGAACCTCCGGGTCGTGGACGCGGGTGGGCGCAGCATCCTGTACTTCAACCTGGCCGATGAGGCTGCGGTGCGGGCGCGGAGACTGCGGCACCGCATCGACTACGAAGTGGTGGTGAACGGCGCACGGGAGCCCCGCTGGGTGGAAGGCGGGGCCACGACGGTGGACCGCGCGGCCCTGCCGGTGCTCGGCCCGCCGCTGCGGGGCGGGCCGTGGGCGGGGATCTACGCGCCGGAGATGGAGCGCGGCCACCGGCGGGTGCTCTACGCGGTGGACGGCCGTGCCCGCATCCCCGGGCGGTTCGCCATCGACTGGTTCGGCGTGGACGCGCAGGGGCGGTTCACCCGGTCGGGGAGCGACACGCTGACGGACTACATCGGCTACGGGGCGGAGGTGCTGGCGGTGGCCGACGGCGTGGTGGTGGCCGCGCGGGACGACGTCGCCGAGCCCGCGACGACCGCCAATCCGCCCCGCGTTTCCCTGGCGGACGCGACCGGCAACTACGTCGCGCTGGATATCGGCGGGGGACGCTTCGCCTTTTACGAGCACCTTCGGCCCGGCCTGCGGGTCAGGGCGGGCGACCGGGTCCGCAAGGGGGAGGTGATCGGGGCGGTGGGATTCACGGGCTCGGCCTCCATGCCCCACCTGCACTTTCACGTCAGCGACGCCAACGCGCCGCTCGCGGCCGAAGGGCACCCCTACCAGCTCACCGGATTCCGCACCGTCGGCGCGTACCCATCCATCGACGCGTTCGGGCGCGGCGAGGCGTGGCGTCCAGTGACGGCATCCGCGGGCAGCGTTCCCGCCCTGCCGTCTCCGAACACCGTCGTCGAGTTCACGCCGTGATCACCGTTCCGGGCTGCGCCGGATCCCTCACTGCCAGCGGAACCAGCGCAGGCTGAGCAGAAAGCCGGCGGCCATCCACGCGAGCAGGATGACCAGCTCGCCGGCATAGGCGGTGAACGGCAGCGCGTCGTTGTAGACGGCGCGCAAGGCGTCGTTCAGCGCCGTCAGGGGCAGCGCCTGCACGAACGGCTGGGCGGCATCCGGAAAGCGGCTCGCGGGAAAGAACACGCCCGAAAGCACGAACATGGGGAACATCACCAGGTTCAGCGCGCCGCTCAGCCCCTCGATGGTCCGCGCCCGCGCCGCCGCCAGCAGCCCCAGCCCCGCGAAGGTCATCGCCCCCAGCAGCACGATGAGCGCGAGCGCCAGCACGTTGCCCTGCACCGTCACGCCGAACGCCAGCCACGCGAACAGCACCACGGGCGGCACCTCCAGCGCGATGAAGGCCAGGCGCCCCAGGATCTGCGCGAAGAGGAAGTCGCGGCGGCGCATGGGCGTGGACGCCATCCGCTTCAGCTGCTTCTTCTGCCGCATCTGCACCAGCCCGAAGCCCATCCCCCACATGCCCGTGCTCATCAGGTTCATGCCGATGAGCCCCGGCAGCACCCAGTCGATGTAGCGGCTTCCCGCCCGTCGCTCGCGGTCCTCGATCGTCGCCACGGCAGGGCGGGCGCCGGCGGCCTGCTGCACGATGCGGTCGGCCGCGAGGCGCGCGCTGTTGCTCTCCGCGCGCGCCGGGTCGTAGCGGTAGACGAGCGTGTCGCGGCCGGTGAGGAGGACGGCCACATCGCCCTTGCGCAGGGCCGTCGCGGCGCTGTCGGGGGAGAGGACGGACAGGTCGATGCCTTCCGCCGCGCGCAGGGCGGGCGCGTACCGCTCGGCTGTGCTGCCGCGCTCGATGCCCACGGCGGCCGTCTCCGCCCCGCGCTCGCGAAAGGCGATGCCCAGCCCCAGCGCCATCATGATGGGAAAGCCGAAGGTCCAGAACAGCGCCTCGGGCTCGCGCACGAACGCGCGGATGCGGGCGAGGGTGAGCTCGCGCAGGGGACTGGGGTTGCTCATGCCTTGTCAGCGCTTCGCGTCGGGGAACACGATTCGGAATTCACCACCGTCATCAACAAGTCTCGCACCGAGGGAGCCGCCGCTCAGCCACCTGCACCGGCACAATACTTCTGCCCGGGATCGTTGGGCTTCGCCGGATTCGTGTACTCGAGCTCTCCCGCCTGCACCATAGGCCCAATGTAGGAAGTCCGCAGGTATGTCTGCGACCGCTGCAGGATCGCGGAGAGATCGGCTGCGCTCAGCGCCCTCCAGTCGCAAAGGCGCCGGACCAGGCGGCGCAGTTCCGGCTGCGGGGTCCAGCGATTCAACTGCGCTACGGCTTCCGCCAGCTCCGCCGGGAGAGCGCTGGTTATAAGGTACGGCTCTCCCGGCTTGTCAGATTGCTCCCGGAAGTCGCCAGATTGTGTCGCGAGGTCGTCAGATTCCGAGCGCAGGTCGCCAGATTCTTCATGGCGGTCGTCAGATTCTTGGTGGAGGTCGTCAGATTCCTCCCCTGAGAGATGGGCAAGACTGGGAGCCGCAGGCGCGGAGTCAGCCGACGGACGTGCAGGGTCCTGGAAACGGCGGGTGGGCGTGTAGAATGTCGCCGCTCCGTGATCGTGCTGCTGCAGGAGCTTCAGGTCGCGAAGCCGGCGGAGATGCGAACTCGCCTCCAGCGTGTCCACCCCATTGAGCTCCCGGTACACCGCGTTGCTGATTTGACCGGCCTCCCGAACGTGGACGAGGGCCTTGGCCTCGTCCGTTGTGAGGTTGAGCTCCGCGAAACCCGCGAGCCACGCCAGGTCGTCGTCGTCCAGCAGGTTGTGCAGAAAAAACGTGGCGACGAACTCGTCCCGTCCCCGATGTGACTCAAAGGTGGGTGGGGGGAGGTTTGTTTCCTTGAGCAGGCGCCGCATTACCCGAATCCCGCTCCCCTTGGTTTCTGCATACGCGGTTTCATGGAGGACAGCCGCGACGAGCGGATTGCGCGTCTCCGACCCGGGCTCGCCGAGCCGGTCTTCCGCCTTGAGGGAGTGGCCGGGGTTCCGGATCTCGATCCGGTTGGAATATCGGATGATCTGGGTGGGCGCCTGCGTGCGGTAGCTGCGATGCATGAGTGCGTTCACAACGACCTCGCGTACCACCCGGTCCGGGATGCGCGGAACGTCGCTACGCTGGATCTCCCCAGGCGCGAGGCTGAACCGCTTCGGCAGATCATCGAGAATCGCAGCCTCCGCGCGCCGGATCAGGCGCACGATGGGATCGCGCATGTCCAGCGTCTCGAACCGACGATCGGGATCTTCGATCCACTCGCGCCCCGGAACCCTGATGTAGTCGAGGCGCGTCATGGGAAAAACCCGTCTCAGCGTCGCACGTCGGCCGAAGAGCAGCACGCCTGCGACGGTGGGCACGAGGCGCGCGTCAGACCACAGCGCGCAGCCGATGCCGAGCAGCAGTTCCTCGTCGGACCACGCCAGCTCCTCTGCTCCCGGATTCGCGCGGGCTCTCTCGCGCCGGTAATCCGCGATCGCGTCAGGGTCGAGCTCATCGAGACGCACGTCCGGCATGGGGGCCTGGTCGAACGTCTGCTGCTGCCGATCCGAGTAGAAGACGAGGAGATCGTCTTCCGTACAGCGCTGGTCCGCGGAGCCGATCCGTCGAAACGCTCCCCGCGGCAGCCCCTGTGCCTGGAAGTACAGTGGTTTGTGAGCCGGCGGGCTTTCCGGCACGTAGACCGAGACCAGCACCTTGTCGTCCACCGTTTCAGTCCACATCTCGGGGCGGACGGCACGGTTGAATACGGAGGCACACTGGGAAGCGAGATCCGCCTGGAGCTTGTCGGGATCAGGGACGCCAACCGGCTGGTAGCGACGGCCGAAAAGATCGTCCGTGGCCGCGATCCCGAACACGATGCATCCGCCCCCCAGCCGCGGTTCGTTCGCAAACGCACACACCGTCTGAAGTGCAGACTTCCCCAGTTCGGACCCGGTCTTCGCCTCGATCCGTGTGTGTTCGTCGAGTTGGTTGAGGTCCCGGAGAAGTTCGATGGTGGTGGCGTGTGGCATTGCGTCTGGCATGTCGTATCCGGCCGCTGAACGCGCGAAGGCACTCGTAACCGGCGCCGATCCTGTTCCGCACCGGAACGTAAGGTAAACCGAGCGTACACACGGCGGGAAGGTGTCCAGTCGAATCACCCATTCTTCGGCCGCCCTGTCCCCCGCGGACACGTCGGTGAACGCGACGGTGAACGGCACCACCTGTGGCCGCAGCTGCGCGTGGGTAGCCGGATACGCCGCGGCCGCGCGCTGGCCGAGTGCCTGCAGCTCGGCCTCGGCCTGCGCTTCCGTGGCCCCGCGCGCCAGCCGGCCAAAGAGGAAGAGCTCCGGCCCCCGCCGCCGCGCATACGACGACGGCTCCGCGCGCAGGGGCGTCCAGAATCGAAAGTTCATGGGGAACGCGAAGCCCTCCGGCATCACGCCCACGTCCGTGTGCACCGTGCTCCCCAGCCGCCGGTCGCGGCCGATGACGGCGGAATCAGCCCCGAACCGCGTGCGCCACACGTCGTAGCCGATGACGGCCACGGGGGGTGCGCCGGGACGCTCGTCCTCGTCCACGAGCGGGCGGCCCAGCAGCGGCGCCACGCGGGCCACGCGAAAGCCGGAGGCCGTCATCTCCGCCACGTACACCGGCTTCCGCGGGGGCGCCGGGGACGATCAGGTTGCGGCGGAGGGTCTGGTAGGCGCCCGGGTCGTCCACCGTGCGCAGCGCGCCGCGCCAGTCGGCAAAGTCGTGCAGGATCCCCGTTTCCGGCTGGTTGGCCTCGTCGTCCCAGCTCTGGATGCCGATCACGCGCTCGCCCTGGTGCAGGGGGAGCGTGGGGAGCACGTATCCATCGATCCTGGCAAAGAAACCCGCGCCGATGGCGATGGCCACGGCCATCCCCAGCACCGACGAGGGTGAGGGCCGGGTACTTCACCAGCATCCGCAGGCCCAGCCGGACATCCAGCCACGAGATGCCGGTCTTCATCGGATGCGTTGCATCGGGTCGGGCTCGTTCACAGTGGAGGATACGGCAGGTTTGCCCACTTGACCCACTTTCGTCGGGGATGCGCCGCCGGGGCTCTCCCCTCGTGGCGATCTCACTCGCCGCGGGAGGATCGAGCCGGCGGTTCTTCAACTCCATGCTGGCCACCCGGAGCTCCGGCGCAGGCACAGTTTTACGGATCGCGATCAGGTGGATGATGTGCCAGGGCACGCATCCGCCTCCGCGGCCACCATCGTGCCTCCCCAAAAAACGCGGATGGCCGTCCCCTCGCCGGCAGCAGCCCCGCTACCAGGGGCCTGACGCATCCTGCCGCTCGCCGCCTTCTCCTCCGGTCCGCGACCGGACGTCGCGGCGGCAACCATCCGGTACGGCGGCTTTCGAAATCCGTCCGTGCGCGAAGAAGGCGGCGCGACGGCCGGTAGCGGGTCGGCCGAGTACCGCGGGAGGCCAGAGATCCTTGGCAGATCGGCTGCTGCCGGCGCGGGGACGGCATCCGCGTTTTTCGGAGGAAAGGAGATCGGCGCCTCGGGGCGGAGTTCCGCCAAAGCACAGATCCACCTGATCGCGATCCGTAAAAGCCGGCCCGGGCCGGACGGCCGTGCATGGGCGGCCCGGACGGAGCGCGCGCCTGCGGGTGGGAGAAACGGCGCGGCCGGGCCGGCCGGCCGCCTACGCGTCGCGCAGCGCCTCCATGGGGTGAATGCGCAGGCCGCGGCGCGCCGGGCCCACCGTCGCGAGCATCCCGATCACCATCATCAGCAGGCAGACGGCGGGGACGAGCAGGAGGCTGCGGCCATGGAATACCGAGCCCTTCATCACCAGGTTCAACGCGACGGCGGCGGCGATTCCCACCGCGCCCCCCAGCGCCAGCTGGCGCAGCGAGCGGGCGAAGATGCCCGAAAGGAGGCGGCGCGGATCGGCGCCCAGCGCGGCGCGAAGGCCGATCTCGCGGCGGCGCTGGGTAACGGTGAACGACATCATGGCGTAGATGCCGGCCGCGGAGAGCCCCACCACGCTCAGGATGACGGCCCCCAGCACCAGCCCCATCAACCGCACCGCCGACTCCTCCTGGCCGTAGACCTCGCGCAGCGCGCGCGGCTCCAGGCGCAGGGTGGGATCCACGGCGGCGCTGACCGCGCGCATCCGGGCCAGGTACGCCGGGACGTCGGCGCCCCGCACACGGACGACCAGCTCCGTGCGGGAAAACCGCCCCGGCACCAGCGCGCGGAAGATCCCGGGCTGGGTCATCTCGGGCGCGATGGCGTTCGCGTGGACGTCGGCCGTCACGCCGACGATCTCGTGCCACGGCTCCGGCGGCGCTTCCGGCTGGCCCGGCCTGGGCTTGCGGGGCCAGCCGAAGCGCACCCGGTGGCCCAGGACGTTGCCGTTCTGCAGGTACCTGCGCACGAACGCCTGGTTCACCACCACGGTCCGCGCCGCCGTGTCCGCGTCCGCGGCGCCCAGCCCGCGGCCGGCGAGGGTCGTGCTGCCAAACGCCGCCAGGTAGTCCCCGTCCACGTGGTTGACCGTCGCCCCGTGCTGGCTGGTTCCCTCCTCCGTGCCCGGACGCTCCACCTGGATGGCGGTCCAGCCGCCCAGGGCGGGAAGGCTGGTGCCCACGGCCACGTCCGCCACCCAGGGCTCCGCCCGCAGCCGCCGCACCACCTCCTGCTGCCGGGCCGCAAAGCCGGCGGCGAGCTCCCGCCGGTACACCTCCGCGTCCGTTCCCGCGGGAGGATCGGGATCCATCTCCAGCCCGGCGGAAAGAAACTCGTCCTTGGGAAACAGGGGGCGGTTGAGCACCTCGCCCATCTCGCTGGCCGCGACGCCCAGCACCACGGGGATGGCCCCGACGGCGAACGCGACCTGCGTCACGATCAGCACCGTCCAGGTGCGCCCCAGCCGCAGCCCCGTTCCGCCCCCCAGCTGGCGCAGGCTGTCCTGCACCCCCCGTCCCGTGGCCCCCAGCGCGGGGAGCACGCCGGCGATGACGGCGGCCAGCACCGTCAGCCCCATCACGTACAGGACGGTGGCCGGCCGCAGCCCGAAGTCCAGCCAGAACGCCGACGCGGCCGGGATCCCCATCTTCAGGATCCCGTGCGCCATGCGCAGGCCGGCGCCGGCGAGCAGGAGCCCGGCAATGGCGGAGGCGGATGCCAGCACCAGCGCCTCGGCAAAGAGCTGCGCCACGATTCGGCGGCGGCTGGCGCCCAGGGCCGTGCGGATGGCGATCTCGCCCCGCCGCGTGGCCGTCCTCGCGTAGATCAGCACCGCCACGTTCACCGCCACCACCACCAGCAGCAGGCTGATCAGCGCCTGGATGAGGGTGAGCTCCCACACGGGCACGTCCTGCATGCCCATCGCGGGATAGGTGTAGTTCAGCACCTGGGGCCGCAGGTCCGCGTGGGTCTGCGGGTACGCGGCCGCCGCCCGCCGGCCCACGGCGTCCAGCTCCGCCTGCGACTCGTCCCAGCCGGCCCCGGGCGCCAGCCTTCCAAAGACGAAGACCTCCGGCCCCTCGCCGGGCTCATGGCCGGCGGGCGAGAGCCGCAGGGGGATCCACCAGCCGTGGTTCACGGGAAAGGCAAAGCCCTCCGGCATCACGCCCACCACCGTGTGCACGGCATTGCCCAGCCGCACCGTCTGCCCCACGATCCGCGGGTCGCCGTTGAAGCGCGTGCGCCACACGTCGTGGCCGATGACCACCACCGGCGGCGCACCCGGCCGCTCGTCCTCCTCCACCAGGGGGCGGCCCAGCGCGGGGGCCACGCGGGCCACGCGGAACCCCGACGCCGACATCTCCGCCAGGCGCACGGGCTCGGCGCTGCCGTCGGCGTCAATGAGGTTGCGGGCGACGTTGCGGTACGCGCTCACCTCGCGGACGGTGCGCAGCTCCTGCCGCCACGCGGCAAAGTCGTGCAGGGACGGGCGCCGCGGGCTGTCGTTCCAGACGTCCCGGTTCTCCACGGCCACGATGCGGTGGCCCTCGTCCAGGGGCAGCCGGGGATTCAGCAGCGAGTAGGAGAAGCCGAACATGCCCGCCCCGATGGCGATGGCCACTGCCATCGCCAGCCCGCCCACGAGCGTGATCCCGGGGTTCTTCCACAACATCCGGGCGCCCAGCTTGAGGTCGATCCAGGAGATGCCGGTCTGCATCACGTTGTCCACGGGTTGTCGTTGGATGTGCGGGAATGTGGGCCCGGTTGATTTCCCGAGGGAGGCGCCGCCGGGTTTCTCCCTCCGCGCGATCTCCGGCGCCGACCGAAGGATCTACCATCCCGCGTATGACGCCCGCGCCGCGCTCCGATCCAGCCCTCCGGTCCGCCGTCATCGTGCTGCGTTGCACCCCGCAGGATGCATCGAGCCGGTGCCTTCCTCCACTTTACCTGGCCATCCGGGTGTCCGGCGCAGGCACACGCTTACTGATCGCGATCAGGTGGATGTGTACCACGTCAGGCATCCCCCTCCGCCACCACCATCGTGCCTCTTCGAAAAAACGCCCATCCCGTCCCCGCGCCGGCAGCAGCCCATTTACCAAGGGCCTGATGCACCTGCCGCGCGCCTCCGGTCCGCGATCGGTCGTCGCAATGGCAATCATCCAGTTCGGCGGGCCCTGAAAGCCGCAGCTGCCGGAACGGAGGCGACGCGACCGCCGGTCGCGGTCCGGACGAGTACCGCAGGAGGCCAGAGATCCTTGGCAGAGCGGCGGCTGCCGGCGAGGGGACGGCATCCGCGTATTTTCTAGGAAAGCAAAAGTGACCTGAGTACAACCCCTCCCCCGCAGTTTGGGGGAGGGGTCGCCGCGAGCCGCGAGGAACGAGCGGCGAAGACGGCGGGGGAGAGG
>DASQZE010000477.1:0-5739 GCA_035638875.1 Longimicrobium sp. | reverse complement strand
GTCGGGCGCCTCCGTCCACACGCGCAGGATCAGGAGATCGGCATCCGCCCCGCCGGCGCCGGGGACGGGGCACTCCATCTTCCATGCGCGCGCCGCCGCGCCCGCGGGGAGCGCCGTGCGGCCGCCCTCCGCGGACGATTCGCGGCAGACGGTGGCGTAGAGCAGGCCCAGCGCGGGCGCGTTGTCCTGCAGGATGGCCTGCACGTGCACCAGCGACTCCGCGCGTGCCAGCACCTGCGCCACGTCGCGGGCGTGGATCTGGTCGCGGATGCTCTGCCGCACCCGCCGCACGCCGGAGCGCACCACCATCCCCGCCTCCACGAATTCGTGGTATCCCAGGCGCTTGATGGCCAACAGCAGCAGCAGGGTAGACGCCGCCGCGCCGGCCAGCGCCGTCACGGCCACGATCTTCTGCGGGCCGGATGCCAGCACCACGCCCAGCACCGCCAGCCCCGCCGCCATCACGTACAGCAGCACCACGGCGCGCACGTGCGTCAGCCCGATGGCCAGCATGCGGTGGTGCAGGTGGTGCTCGTCCGCACCGAACACGGGCTTGCCGCGCAGCCAGCGGCGGATGATGGAAAGCACCGTGTCCAGGATGGGGAGCGCCAGCAGCAGCAGGGGCGCGGCCGTGAGCGCGGCCGTGGCGCTCTTGGTGGACCCGTGCACGGACAGGACGGCGACCATGAAGCCCACGAACAGGCTCCCCGAATCCCCCAGGAAAATGCGCGCGGGCCGAAAGTTGTAGCGCAGAAAGCCCAGCAGCGCGCCGCCCAGCGCAGCGCAGACGAGCGCGACCTCGGGGTTGCCCAGCAGGTATGCCACCACGAAGGTGCTCCCCAGCGCCACCAGCCCGATCCCCGTCGCCAGGCCGTCCAGCCCGTCGATCAGGTTGAACGCGTTGGTGATGCCCACGATCCACAGGATCGTAAAGGGCAGCGACAGCACGCCCAGCTCCAGCGCCGCCCCCGCGAACGACAGTTCATCCACGCGAAAGCCGAAGCCGTACGCCACCACGGCCGCCGTGCACTGGGCCAGCAGCTTGGCCACCGGCCGCAGGTCGTACAGGTCGTCCAGCAGCCCCGCCGCGAACAGCAGCCATCCCGCCGCCAGCAGTCCCCCAAAGAAGCGCTCCGGCACACCCTCCGAGGTGGGGATGCCGCCGGGGGCCAGGAGTGCAGTCGCGAGGGCCACCGTCGTCGCCACCACCACGGCGATGCCGCCCATGCGCGGAACCCGCGGCGCCTGCGGATCCGCCGACGGCCGCACGTGCCCGTACACCCCACGCGCGGTCACCACCCGCACGACGACGGGCGTCACGACCAGGGCCATGAGCGCGGCCACGCCGAAGACGGTCAGGATCAGCACGGGGAGGGTTCGGACCGGGTCCGGGAAAGGATGCAAGCGCCGGATGCGCCACGCTGTGCGCAAACCGATTCCAGCTATGCGTTTAGGATAGCCTGTACGTCAACTTCGGTCAAGGCTGATCCATGAAGACGTATCACATTTACGCAGATGTTTGCACCCGCCGGATCGCGTGCTTGCAGCAGAAATACGGGATATCGTTCCGCCACCGTAAGGGCAAGTGCCTTATTTACCATGGACTTGCATGCCGGCGGGGAAACAAGTCGCCGCTCGATCCGATTGGATGGACGCACCATCGTCGTTTCCCTGCTCGATCCAACTCGATACAAACGGATGGGGACTGCGCGGGTGCAGGGCGTGGAGATAGCGCGTCCCGCGGGTCACGTGACTTCCGTACGCGGGCGGTGCGCCTCCCGGATCTACGCTGCGCACCGGGCGGGCGTCATTCCGCGAATCCGCATCCGTCAGAAGAGCTCCTCCAGCGACTCGTCCTGCACCAGGTGGCGAAGGGCGGTCGCCAGGAGCGGCGCGACAGAGACCACGCGCAGGATGCCGCGCGGATCCTCGCGCGGCGGCACCGTGTCCGTCACGAACACCCGCTCCACGCCGGCATCCGCCAGCCGCTCCAGGGCGTTGCGCATCAGCAGCGCGTGGGTGGCGGCGACCAGGAATCCCGTCGCCCCGGCATCACGCAGGGCGCGGACGCTGTCCACCAGTGTGCCCCCCGTGGCGATCATGTCGTCGATGATCACGCAGGTGCACCCTTCCACCTCGCCCACCAGGTGCGTCACGTGTGTCTCCGTGCCGCTTGCCCGGCGCTTGTGCAGCACGGCCAGGGGCACGTCCAGCCGCGTCGCGTACTCCGTGGCCAGCTTTACGCGGCCGGCATCCGGCGCCACCACCACGGACTTCGCAGGCAGCTCCGGCTTGAGCGCCGCGCACAGCGTGGGGACGGCCGTCAGCGTATCGAACGGGCCGGGAAAGAAGCCCTCGATCTGGTCCGTGTGCAGGTCCAGCGTGACCACGTGGTTGATGTCCGTGGCGCGCATCAGCAGCGACACCATGCTGGCGGTGATGGGCTCGCGCCGGCCGTGGCGCTTGTCCGCGCGCGCGTAGCCAAAGTAGGGGAGCACCGCGTGGATGCGCCCCGCCGCCGCCCGCCGGCACGCATCGGCAAACATGAGCAGCTCCATCACGTTGTCGTTCACGGGCGGGCAGGTGGGCTGCAGCAGGTACACGTCCTTGCCGCGCACCGATTCCAGCACGTGCACGGTGGTCTCCCCGTCCGGAAAGCGCTCCACGTGGCAGCGCCCCAGCGCCACGCCCAGCGCGTCCGAGACCGCCTGCGCAAGCGCCGGATTGCCGCTCCCGGCGAACAGGATGTACTGGGCCATGACGAGAAACGAAGGTGCGGAAGTTGGATGCGATCACGCCACGCCGGCGGCGGGCGGCAAGATGCGGCCTCCCCACCTCGCAACGCAAACGGCCGGCGCGCATCGTCGCACACCGGCGCCATCGCTCGCGATCCCCCCTGCCCCCCCCCGGCTGCCCATCCTCGTGGAGGCGGAGCTCTACCGCCGTTTCACGCGGAGGACGCGGAGACAAACAGAAGAGGACGCGGAGAACGGGAGAAATTTCTCCGCGCCCTCGCTTTGTTCCTCCGCGTCCTCCGCGTGAATCTTCTCTCTCGCAGCGCACAGGAATCGGAAGCCCATCACCTGTGCATGCGGGTGATGACCACCTTGCCCGTCCCGCGGTCCACCGTCAGCTCCGCGTCGTAGGGCCGCCCGCGCAGCCCGAGCGACACGTGCCAGCGGGAGGCGACCGCCGTGTCCGCGCCCGTGCCTCGCTGCGCCACGGGCCGGAGCAGCGCCGTCATGGCCGCCGCCGTGTCGGACGGGAGCAGCCCCGTCTCCTCGCCCGCCGAGCCGAGCATCGTCACCGCCAGCCCCACAAGCGCGCAGCGGTCCTCCACGCTGAACGAGTCCGGCGGCACGGCCGTGACCTGGATGCGCGCCGGCCCGCACGGCTCCCGCGGCGCATCCGCCACGTTCTCCGGGACTTCTCCTTCCGGGGATGCGCACGCGAGCGGAAGGAGGGCACTCATGGCGAAAGCCAGCGCACGCCGGCGCATACTCGTCAAATCCTGTGGATGCGGACGGCGCACGGGCCGGTTGGGGGCGGAACGGAGCGGCAAGATGCACGGCCGCGCGCCGCGGTGAAAGCCCCCCATGGGCCGCCCTGGACGAAAAACGAGATCCCGCGGCGCACGTGGGGTCCGCCGCGGGATCGCGATGATTGGTCTCAGGCCGTGCGGGGAACGTCAGCCCGCGACGACCAGCCCGGGGATGTACACGCGCTCCAGCCCGCCCACCACCTGCTCCAGCTCGTCGTCGCCCAGCTCCGCCCCGGCGAGCGCCGGGACGGGGATGGCGGCGGACACGGTCGCGGAAGGCGGCGATGGATGACGGGTCTGCAGGAGGGGGCTCATGCTACCACGAGCCGCAGGTTTCCGTGTCGCCCCCGCCCGCCACCAGCTCCAGGTCCTCCTCGTCCAGCTCGCCCTTTCCGCCCACGGCGGGAAGCACGATCAGCGCGTCCAGCTCCCGCGGCCGCTCGATGAACTTGATGCGATAGTTGTGCGGCAGGATCACGCCAAAGGCCATGCGGATGGCCGCCGCGGGATCGGCGAGCAGCCGGCCGCGAAAGTCGCGGTCCGTGGCCGCACGCTCGAGGACCTCCCGGAGGAGATCGTCGTTCTTATTCTTCGACATCGTGCAGTTCCTTTGCACAAGATGAAACCGGGGGACCCGCCGCTCACCGAGCAACTCGGATGCCGCATCTACCGGGACAAAAAACCCGCGCGGATGCTTGCATTCTCATCCCAAACAAGACGGAACGATCGCGCCACCGCTCTATCTGATAGTGCTCGGCCTCTACTGCGTGCCGGCCCCGCCCCGCCGCGGCAGGTGCGGCTGGTGGAACGCCAGCAGGTACGCCTTCATCTGCGGCTCGCGGTCGGGCTCGTGCACCAGCTTGATGCAGTTCACCCGGCGCGCCAGCAGGCTGGGCCACAGCTCGTGGCGCAGCGTCACCAGCTCGTACCCGGGCCAGGCCAGCAGCGCGTCGCGGCGCGCCGGCTCGCACAGCCCCCGCGCCGCCAGGGCATCCAGGAACCCCTGCTCGGCCACCCGCCCGCGGATCTGCGCGTGGCGCTCCAGGGTGTACTCCACCCCCAGGCGCGGGAGCAGGGCGCCCTCCAGCACGTCCAGGTGCAGCATCCCCACCTCCGGCGCCCCCGCGTCGCGCATGGCGGCTACCACCTCCCCCGCCATGCGCCCCTGGTCCTCGGGCCACCCCACCTCGTTCAGCAGCCGGGGGACGGCCGCGCCGGGGACGCGCGACAGGTACACGCGCACGGCCTGGCGCGGGCGCGAGAGCATCACCCCCGCGTAGGGGACGGCGGACCCGGCGGGGCGGCGCTCCAGCACGCCCCGCAGCCGCCCGCGGGTGTCCGGGTCCATGGCGTGGGGCGCCAGGGGATGGATGACCCGCGCGACCAGGTCCAGCAGGGCCTCCGTCCCCATGGCCGCCGTGGCGGCGTCGTCGAACGCGACGAAGACGGAGGGCTGCGGCAGGGGTGGCGCACCGGGAAGGCCGGGGTCGTCCAGGTCCAGCTCCAGCCACAGGTGCCGCACGAGCGCCCAGGCGGGATCGCCGCCGTCCAGCCACGCCCGGCAGAAGTCCGCCACGGCCCTCCACGCGGGGCCGCGGGCCAGCAGCCGCGCGGGGTCAACCCCCGGGTGGCGGCCGGCCAGGATCTCCGCTCCCTCGCGCTCCACGCGAAAGATCAGGTCCACGGGCTCCGGCCCGGGCAGCAGGCGGCACTCCAGGTACGCCGCGCGGGCGAGGCTCGGCGGCTACGGGCACACCCACCTCCCGGCGCCGCGAACCACAACTTTGATTCGGCCTGAAATGCGCGCTCCTAGGTAGTTGACACATGGGCGGGGGCTCCGTATTCTATCGTACGCTTCAGGACTCAAATCGGACAGCATCGACCCTTCCCGACCGACGTCCAACTCCTGCAAAGCGCCGCAGGCCATCCAGCGGGAACGGCTCCCCGTGCAGCCGCCGTCTCCTCCCACGGCCAGACAAGCGCCCTCACCCGTGCGAGCACCGGCGACCCTTCGCCCGGTGCATCGTGAAACTGGAGTGGTGTTCCCATGATCCAGCGCTCCCCCACTACCGCGGCGGTCGAAACGGAGCTCGCACGGCGCGTGCGGCTGATGTCCATGGAGCGCTGGGGCGAGCTCCGTTTCGACCGCCGCGGTAGTGGGGGAGCGCTGGATCATGGGAACACCACTCCAGTTTCAC
>DASQZE010000476.1:0-9246 GCA_035638875.1 Longimicrobium sp. | reverse complement strand
CTACCGTCCCCCCACCGGATCCCCGCCCGTCCGCCCCGCCGCGCGGTCGCGGAGAAACGCCTCCAGCGCGCGGAAGTGAGCGCGGGCGATGCGCTCCTGCACCTGCGGATCGCGCAGGGCGGCCTCCTGCTGCGGCACCATCAGGAACATGGTTTCGCTCAGGATGCTGGGCATCCACGTGGGCCGCACCAGCGCCAGGTCCGCCCGCGCCACGCCCAGGTCGCGCAGCCCGAACTCCCGCAGCAGCTCGCGGTGCATGTGCCGCGCGAGCCCCAGCGACTGCGGCTGGTTGTAGAACACGCTCGTCCCGTTGTTCTCCCACGGATTGACGCCGTCCGGGAACGCGTTGTTGTGGACGGAGACGAGCAGGTGCGCGTCCCACTCCGCCGCGCGGACGGGGCGCACGCCCAGTTCCACCCCCGCCGTGTCCGGCCGCGTTTCCAGCACTTCGGCGCCCGCCTCGCGCAGCATCCGCACGAGGTGCTTGCTGATGCCCAGGTTCGCCTCCGCCTCCGTCAATCCCGTGGGGCCGATGGCGCCGCCCGGCGGATGCCCCGCATCCACCGCCACGCGCACCCCCGCCAGCGGCCGCGCCCCGTCGATGCGCGGCGGGCGCCGGACGCGGACCACCAGGCGCCCGTTCGCATCCCAGAAGGTGCGCCACCCCCATGCCGCATCGCCCAGCTGCACGCGCACCACGAACTCGTCCGTACGCTCCTGCCGCCACGTCACCCGGCGGATGAGCGGGTCCTCCGGACCGTAGTGCTGCCAGTTGGCCCGCGACTGCGCGCCGAACACGTGGATGGCAATCTCCCCCTCCCCGTCCGCGCGCACCTCGAAGGGCAGCCGCTCGCTGGTGGAGAGGATGACGTCCGCCCACCCCGGCGACGGGTCCACCCGCACCGTCCCGACGGTCCCCGACACGGCCGGCGCGCCCGCGGGCTCCAGCCGCACGTCGCCCGCGGCGATCCACACGGACAGGTCGTCCGTCAGCCGCGCGCGGTACGCACCCTCGCGCTCGCCCGTGACGGTGAAGCGCGTGCCGGCGGGAAAGAACCAGTTGTACGGCGTGTTCCCCCCCGGCAGCGCCGTGCCGATGGCCTCGTTCCCCGCCCGGCTGGCCGCGGCGACGGCCACGCGCGTCTCGTACGGCTGCAGCACGCCCACCGTCAGCGGCAGGGGCTCGCGCAGCGTCTGCGTGCCCAGCGCCAGCTCCACGTACGCCGGCCCCTCCGCCCGCTGTCCGTCCACGAGCGTGGGCGCGGCGGCGTCCCCCGGGGCGCGGAGGGCACGGGTAATGGGGAACGATCCCGCGTACTCCGTCGCCTGCCGCGCGGCCACGGCCTGGTCCTGCTGAAAGCCCTCCGCCCGCTCGATGGTGCGCATCTCCGCCAGCGGATACGCGCTGCCATCCGGCATGACGATCCGCGCGCGCCCCCCCGGCGCCCCGCGAAAGCGCACGGTGACCGTCTCGCCGAGGTAGCCCGTGATCGTCCCCCGCGGGGTGAGGGTGGACGCCACGATCCCCGCCGGCGCCGCGGCCATCCGTCCCCCCGTGGCCCGCACCCGCCGGTCGGCCCGTGCCGTCTCGCCGGCCGCGCGCGCCTCCAGCCGGTACACGCCGTCCGCCGGCACGGGGAGAAAGGCCAGCCACGCGCCGTTCGCCTCCACGGGCACGGGCGCGCCGTTGATGGTGAGCGTCGCGCCCCCGCGGCCCAGCGTGCCGAAGATGAAGTTGCTGTCCGCCGCGATCGCCGCGTTTTCGCCGGGATAAGCGATGCTCACGCGCAGGGTGCCCGTGCGCGCGGGGACGGGCGGCAGGTCGTTGCGGATCACCGGGTCCACTCCGGGCGTCGAGATCTGCGCGGGCGCTGGGGATCCGCCCGCCGGCGCGGGCGCGGGTCCGGCCCCCTGCCGCCCACCCGTACAGGCGCCGAGGACCAGCAGCGATGCGAGGGCGGCGGTCCGGCTCATCCCCATCGTCATGTCCGGGCCCGGGTCACGTCGTCGTCTTCCGTCTCGCCCGTGTGCGGGGCGGCGCCGCGCGGGTTCTCGCGGTTCCACGGGGCGATGTATGGCAGCAGCAGCAGTATGGGGATACCGGCCGCGATGGTGATCAGAAAGAACTGCGGCCACCCCGTCCGCTCGGCGATCCCGCCCGACGGGGCCACCAGCACGTCGCGGGCGAACGCCATGAAGCTGCTGAGCAGGGCATATTGCGTGGCCGAGAACTGCCGGCTGCACAGCGACATCAGGAACGCCACGAACCCCGCCGTCACCAGCCCGCCGCTGAAGTTCTCCACGACGATGGCCGTGGTGAGCGCGGCGCGGCTGGAGGCCGTCACGGCGAGCCAGTAGTACGCCAGGTTGCTCCCCATCTGCACGGCCGCCAGCACCCACAGCGAGCGGTTGATGCCCAGCTTGGCCACCATCCCGCCGCCGGCCAGCACGCCCACGATGGTGGCGATGAGCCCCACCACGCCGCGGATGGCGCCGATGTCCGACTGCGTGTATCCCCGCGCCAGCAGAAACGGCACGGTCATGTTCTGCACCATGCGGTCCGACAGGCTGTACAGCACCACGAACAGCAGCAGCACGAACGCCGTCACGGGCCCCGCGCGGCGGATAAAGTCCACGAACGGAAGCACCACCGCGTTCACCAGGCTGGTCGGCCGCCCCTCGCGCATCACCGGCTCCGGTGCGAAGAACGAGGCCCCGACGCCCACCAGCATCAGCACCGCCATGAGCAGGTACACGGTGGGCCACGACATCTGGTCCGCCAGGATGAGGGCCACGCCGCCCGTGATGATGAGCGCCAGGCGGTATCCCATCACCTTGAGCGAGGCGCCCGCGCCCATCTCGCGCTCTTCCAGCACGTCGATGCTGTACGCGTCCACCACCACGTCCTGCGCCGCGCTGAAGAAGGCGATGAGCAGGGCGTTGATGGCCAGCAGCTGCAGGCCCCGCCGCGGGTCGTGCAGCGACATGGCGGCGATGCACAGCAGGAGCGCCACCTGGGTGACCACCAGCCATCCGCGCCTGCGCCCCAGGAACGGCGGAACGTAGCGGTCCATCAGCGGCGCGACGAGGAACTTGAGCGAGTACGGAAGGCTCAGCAGGCTCACCAGCCCCACGGTGGTGAGGTCCACCCCCTCCACCGTCATCCACGCCTGCAGGGTGCTGCTGGTCAGGAACAGCGGCAGGCCGGACGAGAAGCCGAGAAGGAGCAGCGCGGCCATCTTTCGCTGGCCAAAGACGCTGAACAGCGACGGGGCACTGCGTGGCTCGTGGTTCACGGCCTTCCTCGCGTGTGGGCAGTTGTGGACCGCGCGGACAGATGGCGGCGGTGAGGCAAGTTGAGTGCTAGGCGGGAAGGGGAACTGCGGGGGACAGGTTACAGGTTACAGCAAGCATCTGCGGGCTGCGCGCCCGCGGCTTTTCCCGGTGGGCGCGACGGGTGCACCAGCGTGGGCTACTTGGGGGCTACATGTAGGGTACATGGTGGGTCGAGACCCATCATGTAGGTTGCCCGGCTTGTTGGGACAGAAGCATCGTGCCTTGCTCAGTAATTCGATAACGCTGATTGGGCGCGCGGGGGCTTTCCGGGACAGTCTTTGTGACCAATCCCGCATCCAGCAGAGGATCGAGATACAACCGCCGGAAGTTGATTGCGTCACTGAGCCCGAGCAGCGCTTGGAGGCCGCTCCGCGACTGAGGGGTCACGCACGCGCGAAGCACGATCCATCTCCGCGGCTCCGCCAGCAGCAGTTCTGAGACTGTGGAGACGCCCGCATCCGTGCGTAGTCCAGCGAGTTCATCCCCGCTCGTCGGGTGGGCCAGGGGATGGATCGGGAGCACCGTCGTGAAGTACGTACGAGCCTCGTCCGTCTCAAACCGTGGAACGGGCGAGCCGTTGTCCCGCATTGCCTTGAAGATGCTGGGCACGCCTGTGCCGCGCCCTTCCGTCAGTCTCAGCTCCTTCAGGAACTCACCGATCCGGCGGTTGCGGTACCGCCGCGCTACCACGCCGCCCCCGTTCAGATGATCCATGCGAACCGAGAGGTCTGGTCCGGGAAAGCTCGTGATCGACATCTCCGTCGGTGTGACCTGGACCTCGATCGGCTCGCGGACGTCATAGCCACGATGGTATACGGCGTTCGCCAGCGCCTCCTCCACGGCAGCGTACGGAAAGGTCATGAACCGATCCGCCTCTGCACGGCCTGCGCGCTTCTGCACTCGTTCGCTGATGAACGTGGCCACGATGTACGCCAGCGCCTCTCGCAGTTGCCTGCCGAGCGGACCGGAGAACTGCTTTTCGCGAATCTCGCCCGCCTTCCCGTTCGGGAAATGGACGACGTCGATCTGCACCTGCGGGAGAAAGCGGCGGGGCTCTTCCGTAAAGAACAAAAGCCCCACGTTTCGGGGATGAAGATTCTCCGGTGGACCATCGACGATCTGCATCGCAACACAGAGTTGATCGAAGTCCATGGGCCCCGACGCTTCGAACAGCGCGCTTTTGACTTCCTGGAGATGCGCCTGGATGAGACGGAGCGAGAGGTCGCCTACAGCTACGTCATGCCGGGTACGGTCATCGAACGGCACGTTGGCCGCGAGTTGGAGCAGTTCTCCTTCGAGCTCTCCCCTGGCCTGGACAGTGGCGGAGCCGCAGCGAACGAAATAAGCGTGGTTCTTCTCTCCTTTGGCCAGCGATTGAGGTGCCTTGTAAGGGCGGTTCTGCCCACCGGGCGCCCAAAGCACCAGGACGTGACGGCCTTCGATGACATACGGTTCGACAACCGGGTGGTACGAGGGTGAAATCCGGTGGGAGACGTTCAGTATCTCTTTTTGGATGCGATCAAGCTGATGGGGTTGCAAGCCCGCCGGCGGCAGCAAGGGCCGGCCATCCTGCTCAGCAACTCCCACAATGAAGTACCCACCGCCCCAGTTGTGCAGGTCGTTGGCAAATGCGCAGAGGGTATGAAGCGCCGCTTCCGGGTTCCACCCCTCCTTGAACTCGAGGCGCTCCCACTCGACGACCGTACCGGTGAACAGATCGGGGATATGGATGGGAAGAGCCATGCCCGTTTCCGTGTTGTCGTTCTTGGTCGCCGATAGACCGGCGCGGAGGCGCCGAAGGGTACAACATGAACGCTTCGAGCAACAGTGCGGCTACCGCCTCCTCACACTACGGGACGCCTATACGAAACAAGGCGCCCCCGCAGGGCGCCTCGCGCATCCACCCTATCCACCGTCACCGCCGTTGCTGGCTATTTCCTATTCCCTATTCCCTTCCTGTCCCCTGTAACCTGTCCCTTGCAACCCGCAGTTCCGTCCTTCACCGCGGAGCCGCGGCCTCGAACGGCCCCGGCAGCACGAACGTCGGCTCCACGCCGGGGGCCCGCAGCACGAAGCCCTCGCGGCCCTCGCCCACCACCATCCACCGCACCGGCGGCGCCCCGCGGTGCACGTCCGGCCGCACCCGCGCCGACAGCCGGCCGATGGTCTCCGGGCCCCCGCCGGAGAAGGCGGCCCGCAGCACCTCGTAGTCCACCACGTCGCCCGCGGGCTCCGTGCGGCGGCCGCCCGGCACCTCGCGCACGAAGACGATGTACTCCGTGAACGGGATCACCCGCGGCGCCAGGCCCGCCCCCAGCGACCGCGACTCGCCCGAGCGCAGGTCGCGCAGCTGCACCTCGCGCCCCGCCTCGTACACGATGACCGTGCGGTTGGGGTCGAAGAACGCCGGCACCACCTCGTCCACCACCTGTACGTCCTGCGCCAGCGGCACCAGCGACGACGCGCCGGGAAGCTCCACCCAGAGGGCGCCCGTCTCCACCCCCGCCGCGGAATCCGTGGACGTGGGGTGGAAGACGATCTGCGGCAGGTCCTCGCGCCCCGAGCTGCGCAGGTCGCCGCGCCGGTCGCGCACCAGCCGGGCGCCGCGCGCCTCCAGCAGCTCCAGCAGCTGCCGCGCGATGGTGCGCACCTGCGCATCGCCCTCGCGGGACAGCAGGGCGCGCACGAGCGGCGCGTCCTCCACGTCCAGCCGCTGCAGCACGTTCAGCCGCACTCGGGCAGACCGGTCCGTCGCGGCCGCGCGGATAGCCGCGCGCGCCTCCGCCGAATCCACCGCGAAGCGCTGGAGGATGCGCACGGACGCCGCCCGCACCACGTCCGACGCGCTGCCGGCCAGCTGCACCCGCAGCAGCCCCACCGTCCCCGGCGCGCCGCGGTCCGCCAGCAGTTCCGCCGCGTTGGCCCGCACGTGGTCGTCCGCCGACTCGTCGCGGATCAGCCCCACGAGCACGGCGTCCAGCTCCGGGCCCATCACCACCAGCCGCTCGCGCTCGCGGTAGTACGCCGGCGTGGGCTCCTCCACGTTCAGGATGCGCACCACCTGGTTCACCAGCAGCGGGCGGCCGTAGCGCGGCGGCGGCGCGCGGTTCACCAGGCCGCACCCGCCCAGCACGCACAGCCCGCCGAGCGCGAGCGCGCTCCGGGCCATCCTGCGGAAGGAGAAGGTGCGGCGGAACGACATGGGTCCGTTTCGGTGGATGGAAGTGCCGCGGCGGATGGAAAAGGCCCGCCGCGGATCAGGCCCCCGGCGTGAGCGAGCCCAGCACCCGCGGCCCCGCCGCCCCCGTGGCCGACGGCAGGTTGGCCGGAATGCCGCGCAGGTGCGCCCACGCCAGCACGGCGAAGGCCACCGCCTCCTTGGCCTCGGGATCAACGTCCAGCGTGCTCCCGTCCAGCACAGGGAGCGGATGCAGCAGCGCGCGGATGCGCTCCGACAGCACGGGATTGCGCGAGCCGCCCCCCGTGAGCACCACCTCGTCCACGCCCAGGGGGATTACCCAGCGGGCATACGCGTCGGCCACCGTGCGCGCCGTGAGCTCCGTGAGCGTGGCCACCAGGTCCATCCAGTCCTGGTCCCCCTCCGGCGCGATGGCCTCCACCAGCCGCTCCACGAACGGCCGGCCGAACTCCTCGCGCCCCGTGGACTTGGGCGGCGGCGCGGCGAAGTAGGGATGGCGCAGCAGCTCCGCCAGCAGCGCCTTGTCCACCCGCCCCCGCGCGCCCAGGCGACCGTCGCGATCGAACCGGTGGCGGCCCCCGGTGGCGATCTCCACCGCCGCGTCGATGAGCGAGTTGGCAGGGCCCGTGTCAAAGGCGAACACGGGCTCCGTGCTCCCCCGCGGCGGCACGCGCGTCACGTTGCCGATGCCGCCCAGGTTCTGCAATGCCCGGGCACGGTCCGGCACGCTGAAGAGCAGCTGGTCCGTCCACGGCACCAGCGGCGCCCCGTGCCCCCCCGCCGCGATGTCGCGCGTGCGGAAGTCGCTCACCACCGGCCGCCCCGTCCGCTCCGCGATGGTCGCCGCGTCGCCCAGCTGCAGCGTGGCGCCCCGGCGTCCCTCCGCCGGCGGGCGGTGCCACACCGTCTGCCCGTGCGAGCCGATGGCATCCACCGTGGCCATCTCCACTCCCGCGTCCGCGCAGACGGCCAGCGCGGCCTCCGCCAACCACTCGCCCAGGTCCGCGTGCAGCCCGCAGAGCGCCTCGGCGTTGCCCGCCACGATGGCGTCGTGGCTCAGCCGGCGCCGCTCGTCGGTGTAGGGGACCGTCAGCGCGTGCACCACGTGGACGCGCAGGTCCTCCGTCCCCACCCCCTCCACGTCCACCAGCGCCGCGTCCACACCGTCCAGCGACGTCCCCGACATCAGCCCGATGAACCTCACGTGGACGCCCCCGCGCGGGCCGCGCTCCGGAGCGCGGCGAGCAGGTGGCCGTCCATCCGCGCGGCGGCCTGGAAGAGCTGGTAGGCCGTGGCGCCGTCGTACGGGCCGCCGCGCACCGTCCAGTCCCACACGTTCAGCCCCCGCCGCTGCACCATGACGAAGCTGCGCATCCGCAGCCGGATGTACTCGTCCAGGAGCGCGGCGGCATCGTCCGGCAGCCCGTCGCCGCCGGGGGCCTCGCCCGCCTCGCGGCCGTCCACGATGGCCTCCAGCGTGGCCTGCAAGACCATCTCTCCCGCCACGCCCCGCCGCAGGACTGCGATCACCTCCGGGTGGTCACCCGGCGCGTCTTCAACGGCCACGCGCAGGGCGCGCGGGGCGATCTCCACGCGGACGAGCAGCTCTTCCCACTCCATCTCGGAGGGCGGGCGGGCGGGGAGCGTGCGGGGATCCACGGACCCGGTCACGTGGTCTCCCCCTTCAGCACGTCGCCCAACCGGCCGCAGGCGCGAACCAGCTCGGCCGCCGCGCGCTCGCGGTCCGCGCCCGTCCAGTGCATCACCATGGCCGTCTTTACGCTTCCCCCGGAGCGGGCCAGCAGGTCGCGGGCGTCCTCGCGCTCCAGGTCCAGCGTTTCCATGAGGATGCGCTCGCTGCGGTCGCGCAGCTTCTGATTGGTGGCGCGCAGGTCCACCATCAGGTTGCCGTACACCTTGCCCGTGCGGATCATGGCGCCCGTGGTGATCATGTTGAGCACCAGCTTGGTGGCCGTCCCCGCCTTCATCCGCGTGCTCCCCGTCACCACCTCGGGCCCCACCAGCGTGGCCACCACCACGTCGTACACCCGGAGCATCCACTCCTCCGGCGTGGTGCACAGGAAGAAGCCCGCCTTCGCGCCGCGCTGCTTGGCCCGGGTGAGGGCGCCGTGCACGTACGGCGTGCTCCCCGACGCCGCGATCCCGAAGACGAAGTCGTTGGGCTTCACCTCCAGCGTGTCCATCTCCTCCCCGCCGGCCTCGCGGCTGTCCTCCGCGCCCTCCACCGGGTTCACCAGCGCCGTCATCCCCCCGGCGATGATGCCGCGCACCATGGCGGGGTCGGTGCCGTAGGTGGGCGGCATCTCCGACGCGTCCAGCACGCCCAGCCGCCCGCTGGTGCCGGCGCCCACGTAGATGAGCCGGCCGCCGGAGCGGAACGCATCCGCCGCCATCTCGATGGCCCGGGCAATGCCGTCCAGCTGCGTGGCCACGGCGGGGGCCACGCGGTGGTCTTCGCGGTTGATGAGGCGCGCGATCTCCAGTGCGGAGAGGCGGTCGATCTCCGTGGATGCGGGATTGCTCTGCTCGGTGAGCCGGGGATCCAGCGGCGGCCTGGGAGTCATCCGGTGTTCGCACGGGGAAACGGGCGCGGGAGCGCACGCCAACGTGGCGCGGTCCCGCGGGGCGGCGCAAGCATCCGCAGGCTTCGGGCCGGGTTGCCGCCAAACGCTTTCTCAGTACTTTGGGAG
>DASQZE010000475.1:0-3367 GCA_035638875.1 Longimicrobium sp. | reverse complement strand
CATCTCTGAGAAGGAGGACCCCGCCATGGCGATGGGCAACAGCACCAAGCGCATTCGTGACGACGAGCTTTTTGTGAGCCACTCCACCCATCCGGGATGGGTGCCGGCCACGGAGCGGTCGCCAAAGGTGGGCGACGAGGTATTCTGCACGGGTGGCGCGGGGGTGGTGGCGGCGGTTCTGGGCAAGACGGGCGACGGCAGCCGCCTGCTGGAGATCAAGCTGACGGATCCGGCTTCGCGACCGTTTTTCGCGGCCGCGAGCAACGTGCTGGTGGCGCCCACGGCGTAACCACCCGGCGCACCGCAGGACCAGCGGGGCCACCCTGATGATCAGGGCGGCCCCGGTTTGTTTGGGAGAAAGTGCCAAGTGACTAGTGATTATGACTAGTGATCGGCCAGGCAGAGATCGGCAGAGATGGCGGAGGGGGGCACCGAGCGAATGAATTCGCGGCTACAACGTCACACTGTCGGCCTGCGCCGACACCAACGGCACGACCACGCCCCGTCCCGTCGCCGATCGGGGTTTGCTTGGCACTTGTCACCTGGGACTGGCACTAAAAAAACAAAAAACGAGGCCGCTCCATGGCTGGAGCGGCCTCGTTCGTCACGTGGTCCGGTCGGGCTTAGCCGACGCGCGTCACGTTCTCGGCCGCGGGGCCCTTCTGGCCCTGGACGATGTCGAACTCCACCTGCTCACCCTCGGCGAGCGACTTGAAGCCGCTGCCCTGGATGGCCGAGTGGTGAACGAAGCAATCCTTGCTGCCGTTCTCGGGCGTGATGAAGCCGAAGCCCTTGGCGTCGTTGAACCACTTGACAGTACCGGTCGTGCGCATCTCGTACTCTTTTCCTGGTGTGTTGACCGACTCTCGAGGTACGGAGCTTCCGACCAGCGATCGTCTGTTCTTTGCGCGGGCCATTCGCTCCCCGCGCACGAGCGTTTGCTTGCAAACCCCAAACAAAACGAGGACCAGGGATCGATCCCAGGTCCTCATCGTACTCTGGTATCCTCGGCGGACTTTTGCCCGCGGTCTGTTCGCAACGCCACGAATCTATCCGTCCCCGTCCGGTCTGTCAAGCCCCGTCGGAAATTCGTGCAACGCTCCGTCCGCTCACGGAAGACCGTCCACTGGCGAGCCCGCTCGGGCGATGACAACGCGTGATGTTGCAACGATTTGACACACTTCCGCCGCGGAGCCATCTTGGTTTGATTGGATGACGCCGGTGCCGGCCGCCCCTCGCGTGCGGCGGATGGAACGTCGTGGCACCGGTCTGGCTGACAGGATCATCCCCGCACACGTCCGTTCTACGGACCCCAGATCGCACACGCGCTGCGCCCCCTGGGCCCGGCCGCACGCTCTTGCGCATGAACCCACGAGTTGCTCGCGCCCTGCTCACCTCCGCGCCGGTGCTGCTGATCGGCGCCGTGGCGGCGGGCGCCGTCCTGCGCCCCCCGGCGGACGAGGTGGCGAAGGCTGCCACGGCCCAGCTGGTGGCGCCGGCCGTTGCCGCCGCGGCCGATTCCCTCGCATCCACAGCCGTCGATTCCGCTCCGGCGATGATGGAAGAAGGCCGCGCGCTGTGGGTGAACCGGTGGGACTACGGCTCCGCGGCCACCATCCGCCAGGTGATGGAGAACGCGAGCCGCGCCCACTTCAACATCGTCTACTTTCAGGTGCGCGGGCCATGGGACGCGCGGTACCGCTCGCAGCTGGACCCGTGCTCGCCGCGCCTGTGCGACCGGCTGGGCGGCACGCCCACGTGGGACCCGCTGGAGGTGGCCGTCCGCGAGGCGCATTCGCGCGGGCTGCAGCTGCACGCATGGATCAACGGGCTCAGCGGTTGGGAATCCAACAACTCCAGCACCTGCCAGGGCCTGCGCCGCAGCGAGCCCGGCCAGCCCAACCACGTGCTCATCGACCATCCCGAGTGGGCCATGCACACGCGTGCCGGCCGGCCCATGGCGTGCCCGAACGGCGAGGAGTACGTGTATCTCTCGCCCGCGCACGCCGGCGTGCGCACGCACCTGGCCCGCGTGGCGGCGGACATCGTGCGGCGGTACGAGGTGGATGGCGTGCACCTGGACCGCATCCGCTATCCCGGCTCGGCGTTCGGGTGGGACCGGGCTTCGCTGGATGCATTCGGGCGCGACCCGGCGACGGACCGCGAGGGGTGGGCGCGCTTTCGCCGCGACCTGGTGAGCCGGATGGTGCAGGAGACGCACGACAGCATCCACGCCGTGCGCAAGGTGCCGCTCTCCGCGGCCGTGTGGCCCATCTACGACCGCACGCGCTTCGGGTGGCCGTCATCCAGCGGCGTGGCGGAGTTCTACCAGGACACGTGGGGCTGGGCGAGCGGCGGATACCTGGACGTGGCCGTGCCCATGACCTACTTCTACGTGGCGGACGAGCGTTGCTCCTACCGGCCGCGCCGTGCCGGGCAGGAGCCGAATCCCGACTGGGACTGCATGATTGCCGACCACGTGGCGGGAATGCGGCCCACGGGACGGCACGTGTACGCGGGCGTGCTGCCGGGGCTGGGGCGCGACGAGATCGCCAAGCAGGTGCGCATCGGCCGGCAGCACGGCGTGAACGGGTTCTCGTTCTACTTCTACAGCGCGCTGGCGAACATGAACGCGTGGTCGTTCCTGGGCAACGGCGTCTTTTCCGAGCCGGCCGTGCCGCCGCGCATGGAGTGGCTGGAGTAATCGGCTGATCGGACGACGGCAGCCTCACGCGGAGACGCGGAGTCGCAGATGCGGCTCCGCGTCTCTTCGCATGGGTGATGGGTCAATGGCGTGCGCAGCCGCCGTGATGCAACGTGAGTCCGGCCAGGCAGAGCAAATGAATTCGCCGCAACGACTACATGAAGTCCGCCTGCGCGGACTGATAGCCCGGTATGGAGTCCTACGCCGAGCCGAGCCGCCGCCGGACTGGGGCCGCCACCTGGTGGTGAGCTGCTCGTCGTGACGGGCGGTCTCATCCTGAGACAGAGTAGAGGGGGCGGTGAGTTGTACCCGCAAAGATCCACCTGTGCATTAGCAAAGGACTAGCGCTGGGGGTTTCTTCGTGTCATCAAATAAATAGTACTGGGTTATCATATTCCACATTTTCTTCTACCGTTTACCATGAAAAATCTTTCCTGTGTTGCAACTACCTGCCTTCTAACCCTGCTTCTCAACGGTTGCGGCGGAGGCCGAAACGTGCTGCTGAACCCGGCAATCCAGCGTGCGTCAGCTGGAACGCCGCTCCAGTGCGCTAATCCAGCGACTGTTGTGCATTACGGGACCGGCCAAGCGGCACGTGTATATTTCGGGTTCATCGCTGATTTTGTTGCAGAGTGCCCTGGAAGGCGCCTTTGATCTTCAGGA
>DASQZE010000474.1:0-7286 GCA_035638875.1 Longimicrobium sp. | reverse complement strand
ACCGAGGGCTGGCAACACGGCGGGAGGTCCGCCCCCCCGGTTGCGCGGAGTAGATCCTTCGGTCGCGCGCAAAGGATTGTGCACGTTAAGGTTACCCGCGTGCGCTCCCTCAGGAAATCAAGCCGAGTGTTTGAAGGCCGGGTGGAATCTTAAACACACTCTGAGGCCTGTGCCCGGGGCGGCACCGGCCTTGCGACGGGCCCCGGCCCGTTGCGGCGGCCCGTCGAGGCGGGGCCGCCGCGACCCGTCGCAGGCCCACTACGGAAGGAGAGCGCATGATCACCCGCTTCGACAAGCTTGCCATCGAGCTGCCGGAGGCCAAGCATCCCTCGGCCAACGCCGCATCGGCCGTGCAGGAGCTGATGGGGGGACGGTTCGGCGAGATGTCCACGCTGATGAACTACACCTTCCAGTCGTTCAACTTCCGGGGCCGTGACAAGATGCGGCCGTTCTACGACCTGATCGCCAACATCGCCGCGGAGGAGTTCGGGCACATCGAGGTGGTGGCGTACACCATCAACCAGTTCCTCACCGGCACCACCGAGCGCAGCTCGGATCCGGCATCGCATCCGCTCAAGGGCGCCGCGGACGCCCGCATCGGCTACCACTTCATCGCCAGCGGCCAGATGGCGCTGCCCATCGACTCGCAGGGCACGCCCTGGAACGGGTCGTACGTGTTCAACAGCGGCAACCTCAAGCTGGACCTGCTGCACAACTTCTTTTTGGAGTGCGGCGCGCGCGCCAACAAGATCCGCGTGTACGAGATGGTGGACGATCCGCTCGCCCGCGAGATGATCGGCTACCTGCTGGTGCGCGGCGGCGTGCACATCGTGGCGTACGCCAAGGCGCTGGAGAAGCTGACGGGGGTGAACGTGGGCGGGCTGCTGCCCATCCCCGAGATCAACAACAAGAAGTTCCCGGAGGCCAAGAAGCACGAGGACGCCGGGCTGCACCGCATCCTGTACCGCTTCAGCCCCAACGATTACAAGGAGATCGTGCAGATCTGGAACGGTCCGCACCCCGAGGACGGCTCGGAGCTGGTGGTGGAGGACGGCCCGCCCGAGGGCCACACGCCGCCCAACCTGGAGGAGGAGCCGCAGCTGACCTCGCCCGTGGGCCCGGACATGGATCCCGACATGATGGCCCACTTCGCCAAGAAGCTCTTCGGCTGAGCCGGCGACAGCAGATCGAACGGAAGCGGCCCCACGCCTTTGTGCGTGGGGCCGCTTTTCATCGAAAGAAAGCTCGTTTTCCTGAGGGAGCGCCCGCGCAGTCCTGCCCGTGCTCTGGCCTGTGGCGCGACCGAAGGATCTACTCCGCATGGCACAGAGTCAGCCGATGCGCTGGTTCCTTTCATGGCATGCGAGATCCTTCGGTCGGCGCCAGAGATCCAGTACGGGATGGGATCGGCGGCGCCTCCCTCAGGAAGTCAAATGTTTATCCAGCACCCGTTGCTATCCAGCCGATGCACCGCGCCGGTCGACCTGCTCGCGCGTCCACGCGTCCGAGACGGCGCGGCCTGCGTCCATGTCGTCCACGACGAGGATGAGCTGGTGGTCGTGGTCGCTGTACAGCACCTCGATGCTCACGCCCGCCTCGGCCATCCGCCGGGTGAGCTTGCCCAGCTGGCCGGGCTGCTCCTGATCCAGCCGCTGCACGAGCACGTCGCGCACGGAGGCCACGCGGATGCCCGCCGCCTCCAGCGCCGCGCGCGCCGCCTCGCCATTCGCCACGAGAAAGTGGGCGATGCCGCGGCCGTCCATCACCCACGCGCCGCCGCCCTCCACGCTCACCCCGGCGCGGCCCAGGGCATCGCCCATCTCCGCCAGCGCGCCGGGCCGGTGGTCCAGCTCGATCGTCAGGTCCTTCATCGTCGTCGTCCTTTCGTCGTGGGGGATGATGCGGTGCGCGGGCTCCATCCAGGAAAGGTCGTCCGGAGATCTCGGGATCGCCTCCGTGAGATGCAGCCCCGCGGACACCGCGATGCGTGGAGGATATGCCTTGCGGGACGCCCATGCTTCGGCCATCATCGAAGTATGCCCGACACACCCGACTTCGCATCCATCGCCGCGCTGGTGGGCGATCCCACGCGCGCCACCATCCTCACCGTGCTGATGGACGGCCGCGCGCACACGGCCACCGAGTTGGCGCTGGAAGCCGGCGTCACGCCCTCCACCGCGAGCAGCCACCTGTCGCGGCTCACGGCCGGCGGGCTGCTGGCGATCGCGAAGCAGGGGCGGCACCGGTACTTTCGCATCCCCGCGCCGGAGGTGGCCGCCGCCATCGAGGGGCTGATGAACATCGCGCCGCGCGGTGGATCGGCGACGCCGCGCACGGGGCCGGCGGACGAGGGGCTGCGCCGCGCGCGCGTCTGCTACGACCACCTTGCGGGCGAGGCGGCCGTGCGGCTGCTGGAGGGGATGCGGCACGCCGGCTTCATCCGTGGCGGCGACGACGGGATGCTGCTCACGGACGGCGGCGAGGCGTGGTGCGCGCGGGTGGGCATCGACCTGGACGCGCTGCGGGCGCGGCGGCGGGGGCTGTGCCGGTCGTGCCTGGACTGGAGCGAGCGCCGGTCGCACCTGGCGGGCGCGCTGGGCGCGGCGCTGCTGGAGCGGATGCTCGCCCTGCGCTACGCCCGCCGCGAGCCGGGCTCCCGCGCCGTCATCCTGTCCCCGCGCGGCGAGTCGTTCGTGGCGCGGCCGGAGCTCGCGACCTGACCGAAGCCGTATCCAGCGATGCAGATCCAGCAAGGCGGAGGAGGCGAGGGGGGAGACGGGAGCGAATGGCCCGTGCGCCGACGCGGGGTTTGCCATCCGGCGGGGGCTGGGGGTGTATACCCTCTCCCACGCAGTTTGTGGGAGAGGGTGGGTGAGGTTTACGAACCCGGGTGAGGGCCCCCGGCGTGGCGTGACGAGCGAATGAATTCGCGGCTGCAACTTCACACGGTCCGCCGGGGCTGGCACCAATGACAGACCTGACCCGGGCGGCGGTCGCGCGGCGGACGGCCTGCGATCATCGCCCCATCTCCCGCACGCCGGCCATGCGCCCACGCGGATCCACGGATGCGAATGATGATGAAGACGGCCGTGCTCCTCGGTCTCACCGTGCTCGCCGCGGGCGGGGCTAAGGCCGTGGCTGCGCAGGATTCGGTGCCTCCGCACGCGACGTTCACCATCGATTCCCGAGTCCTGGGCGAGACGCGGCGGATCACCGTGTACACGCCGCCGGGCTACGCGGGGCACGCGCGGTATCCCGTGCTGTACATGCCGGACGGCGGCGTGGGAGAAGATTTTCCGCACGTGGCCGCCACCGTGGACGCGGGGATCCGTGCCGGCGAGATGCGGCGGATGATCGTCGTCGGCATCGAGAACACGGAGCGGCGGCGCGACATGACGGGGCCCACGGAGGTGGCCGAGGACCGCACCATCGCCCCGCGCGTGGGCGGATCGGCCGCGTTCCGCCGCTTCATTGCCGACGAGCTGATGCCCGAGGTGCGGCGCCGCTACCGCGTGTCCGAGGAGACGGCCATCATCGGCGAGTCGCTGGCGGGGCTCTTCGTGGTGGAAACGTTCTTCGCGCAGCCGGCGCTCTTCGACACGTACATCGCCCTGAGCCCCAGCCTGTGGTGGAACGGCGGCGACCTCGTCACGCAGGCCGGCGAGCGGCTGCGGACGCGGGAGAACTGGCCGGCGACGGTGTACCTTTCCTCCGCGGACGAGGACAACATCGCCCCCGCCGCCGCGCGCCTGGCGGAGGCTTTCCGCGACAGCGCAACGGGGCAGGTCCGCTGGCAGTACGTGCCCCGGCCGGACCTGACCCACGCCACCATCTACCGGTCCGTCGCGCCGGGGGTGCTGCGCGAGCTCTTCGCGGTCCGCCTGCACGTGAACTCCATCACGTCCCCGCCTGGGCAGAACGTGCGCACCGACACGTCGGACGTATCGCCGCTGCAGAGGGGTTCGAGCGTGTCGATGGGCGAGGCCGCCGGCGCGTTCCAGGTGATGCGCGAAGCCTCCCGAGCCAGTCGTGGAGGGCACGGATACGGTTGGGCGACCCGCATCCACCTCTCGTACCGCACCCCCGACCGGCGCGTGAACGTGGTCCTCACGGACGACGGGAACCTCCTCGAGGTGAGCGCACGGTCGCCCGGGTGTGCCGTCTGCGTGAACTTTCTGCAGTACGGGGTGGAGGGCGACGACCGGCACCTCTTCAGCACGATGCGTGAAGGGCTGCGGGTCCTGGTGGAGCGCTGCGGGAGCAGCATGGACGATCCGGCCGGATATTCTGCGCAACTGGCGGCCCAGGAAGCCGATTTTCCGCGGGCCATGGCCGCCATGAAGGCCGCCGTGTTCCGGGAGTTCGGCCAGCGCTCCGAACGCTGCAACCCGCCGGGACCCGACCCGTTGATCCCCGGGGTGCATCCCTGCCAATGACGGAAAACGGAGCGCGCAGGCGCCATCTTCCTCCATCTGCATCCCGTTCCAGGTGCAGCGGCAAGCGCGTTGCATAGGGAAGATGGCGAGCGCCAGGTGTGTGCAAGCCGCGGTGCAGCAACAACCACATCCGTCTCCAGGCAAGGCCAATGATGCAGCAGTCCGAGGGCGTAGTGGACGGTGACGCGGCAACGCGGTCCCGGCGGCCGGTGCTGGCGGGCGTGGAGGTGCGCGAGGACGACCTGGAATCCAGCAAGGGGCTGGAGGTGGCGACGGCCGTGATCCGCGTGGCCGCCGTGGTGGTGCTGCTGCTGGCGCTCTTCCAGTTCGGCCACTGGTGGTTCGACCGGCCGCCGGGCGGCGTGGGCGTGGGGCTGCTGGTGGGCGACACCATCCGGCTGGTCGTGTTCGCGGCGCTGCTGTGGGCCGGCTCGGACCTGGCGGCCATCATGATCAAGACGCACTACGACATCCGGGCCACGCGCATTCTCGCGGCGAGGCAGACGTACATGCTGAAGCAGATGGGGATCGCCAGCGGCGCCCTCCCCGCCGTGGACGACATCGGCAACCGCCGCGTAAACGATGCGGACTGAGCCCGGCCACCCCCGCGCGCGCCCGGGCGAATGACGGGACCCATCCGGCCCCGGCCGCCGGCGTGGCTCGCGCTTTCCGCCGTCCTGGGCCTCGTGCTCTGGGCGTCCACGAGCGACGGCCAGGCAGACAACCCGCTGCGGGGGCAGCGCCTGTACGTGGACCCGGCCTCGCCCGCGCGGCGGCAGGCCGTGGCGTGGCAGCGCTCCCGCCCCGCCGACGCGGCGCACATGCGGCGCATCGGCGACCAGCCGCAGGCCATCTGGCTGGGCGACTGGTCGCCCAACATCCGCGCCGAGGTGGACCGGCTGATGACGGCCATCGCCCAGGCCCGGGCCGTCCCCGTGCTGGTGGCCTACAACATCCCCAACCGCGACTGCGGCCTGCACTCGGCCGGGGGCGCGCGGGGCGGCGACGCCTACCGCCGGTGGATCCAGGACTTTGCGCGGGGGCTGCGGGGGCGGCGCGCCGTGGTCATCCTGGAGCCGGACGGGCTGGCCTCCATGGACTGCCTGCCCCTGCGCCTGCGGGCGGAGCGCACGGCCCTGCTGCGCGAAGCCGTGCAGACGCTCACGGCCGGCGGCGCGGCGGTGTACATCGACGCGGGCAACGCCAACTGGCGGCAGCCGGGGGAAATGGCGGAGATGCTGCAGGGCGCCGGCATAGACCGGGCGCAGGGGTTCGCGCTGAACGTATCCAACTTCCACAACCTGCAGGTGAACGTGGCGTACGGCGAACGGCTGAGCCGGCTGGTGGGCGGCAAGCACTTCGTCATCGACACCAGCCGCAACGGCCGCGGCACGCCCGTGGTGGGCGACTGGTGCAACGCCCGCAACCAGGCCCTGGGGCGCGCACCCACGACGAACACGGGCCATCCGCTGGCGGATGCGTTCCTGTGGGTCAAGACCCCCGGCCAGTCCGACGGCGTGTGCAACGGCGGCCCCCGCGCGGGCGAGTGGTGGCCCGACTACGCCCTGGAGCTCAGCCGCGCCGCCGAGTCGCTGGGGAGCATGCTGCCGCGCTGACCGGCTTTTGGTCCGCGACCTTCCCCAAAACACGTTGACGCCCCAGGCGGGCTCCGCACACCCGCGGAGCCCGCCGTCTTCGTTCGACCGGATCCGCGGGACGCGACGCCACGAGCGGGTTGCTCGCGGCGCGACCGGCATCCACCTTGGTGGACGTGTTCCCGTCCAGTCCAGGGCATCCCCTCGCGCCGCCGTATCGTTGAATGACCGATCTTCCGACCGCTGATCCACGCGCGCCCGCACGTCCCGGATGACGCGCCCGGAGCTCACCCCCTCGCTGGCCGCGGAGGACTTTCGCGCCTGGTACTGGCGCAGGGACGAGCTTGCCGCCTTCTGCCGCGCGAACGGGCTGCCGGCGTCCGGCTCCAAGGAGGCGCTCGCGGAGCGCATCGAGGCGTGGCTGGCCGGCACCCGGCCGCCCGCGCCCCGCGCCGTGCGGCAGCCGTCCGCGCGGATGCCGGCGGAGCTCGCGGCAGACACCCCGATGGGCCCCGGGTGGCGGTGCTCCCAGCCCCTGCGCGCCTATTTCGAGGGGGAGTGCGGCCCGGGCTTTCGCTTCAACCGCGCGTTGCGGGAGCTCGTCGCCCGCGGTGACGGCAGCACGCTGGCGCAGGCCGTGGAGCTGTACCGCGCGAGCCTGAACGCCGCCGGAGGCGAGATCGAGCCGCAGTTCGAGTACAACCGCCACATGCGCGCGTTCTTTGCGGCGCATCCCGGGGCGACGCCCGAGCAGGCCCGCGCCGCGTGGTGGGAGGCGCGCAACGCACGCCGGCGCCCCGGTGCCGCCGCGAACGCCGGGCCCGAGCCGGAGGGAGCACGCGGGCCGGCATCCCCCGATACCCATCCCAATCTCGCGGGTGCGCAGCCCGCCCACGCCGAAGCCGAGAGAATCCCATGACCCCGCGCATCCTTCTCCCAGCGCTCTGCGCCGTCCTGGCCGCCGCGCCCCTTCCGGCGGTGGCGCAGGCATCCGGCTCGCCTGGCGCGGATCCGGGCCGGCGCGCGGCACTGAGCGCCGCCATTCCGGAGATCGACCGGCTGATGAGCGACTTCGCCGCGCGGTCGCGGGTGCCGGGGTTCGCGTACGGCATCGTGATGGACGGCCGGCTGGTGCACGTGCGGACGGCGGGGATCCGCGAATTGTCGTCGCGGGCGCCGGTGGATACGGGGACGGTGTTCCGCATCGCCTCCATGACCAAGAGCTTCACCGCCGTCGCCATCCTTCAGCTGCGCG
>DASQZE010000473.1:0-2515 GCA_035638875.1 Longimicrobium sp. | reverse complement strand
CCAACGAGATCGTGCAGCACCACGACTGGTTCCCCACGTTCCTGTCGATGGCAGGCGCGCCCGACATCGTCGAGCAGCTCAAGGAGGGCTACCAGGCCATCGGACGCACGTACCGGAACCACATCGACGGCTACGACTTCGTTCCGTACCTCACGGGCGAGCAGAAGGAAGGGCCGCGCAAACTGTTCATCTACCTGAGCGACGACGGCGACGTGCTGGGCATCCGCTTCGACAACTGGAAGCTCGTGTTCATGGAGCAGCGCTGCCGCGGCACCATGCAGGTGTGGGCGGAGCCGTTCACGCGCCTGCGCATGCCCAAGCTCTTCAACCTGCGCACCGACCCGTACGAGTTCGCGGACATAACCTCGAACTCCTACTACGAGTGGATGATCTACCACAGCTACATCATCCACGTGTCGTCGATCATCGCGCAGAAATGGGCGGCCACCTTCAAGGACTTTCCGCCCGTACAGCGGCCCAACACGTTCACCATCGACGCGGCGCTGGAAGTGATGAGCGACGCGACGAGCGGCAAATTCAACTGACCCGCAGGCGGCGGGGCTGCCAGCCGGTGGCCCTGCCGCCTCGCGGAGGGCTCGAAGGGGAGGAGGCCATGGAGCAGGACACCAGGGCGGAGACCGCTCCGCAGCCGCCGGACGACCCGTCCGTGGAGCTGTCGGCGCGGCGCACGGGGATGTCGTTTCAGCGCACGCGCCTGAGCGCCGACCGCACGCTCATGTCGGTGATCCGCACGTCGCTGTCCCTCATCAGCTTCGGCTTCACCATCTCGCAGTTCTTCGGCAAGCTGGCCGAGGCGCAGGGGTGGGGAAACGCGCCGGCCCGCAACTTCGGCATCGCGCTGGTGCTGCTGGGCATCGTGATGCTGGTGATCGGCATTCTCTACCACCTGTCGTTCATGGCGGGGCTGCGCGACGAGCGGCTGCAGATGAAGATGGAGAGCCTGGTCCACGCGCAAAGCCGATTTCCCGTGTCGATGACGCTGATCGTGGCCCTGCTGCTGCTGGCGATCGGGCTGCTGGCCATCCTTAACATGATCTTCCGGATGGGCCCGTTCGGCTGACCATATGCGGAACGCGTGCACCGCAAAGCCCCGCCGCGCGGCGGGGCTCTTCTGCGTCCCCCTCTCGGTCGAGGATCCGCGCCGGACGGCGGCCTTTCCCGTTGACCAAGAACCGACAAGCGGCCGGACGTGCGGCGGTGCTACGCTCCCTGGGGAGAAGAACCCGTCCACCTGGCAAAGCCGCCGGCGTTCGCGGAGCGGGATCCGGGAAGCGCCGTCCGTGAAAGGAAAAGGTATCCTATGACCCTCGCGACCCTGCTGCCGCTGGTGCTCCGGTTGAGCATCGCGGGCACCGTACTGGCCGTGGGCCTGCGCACCCGTCGCGAGGACGTGATGTACGTCTTTCGCGACTCCGCCAGGTTCGCCCGCTCCATGGGCGCCATGATCGTGGTAATGCCCCTGCTGGCGCTGGCGCTCGCGGCGGTGCTGGACCTTCACCCGGCGGTCAAGGTGGCGCTGGTGGGGCTGGCCGTCTCGCCCGTCCCGCCCATGCTGCCGAGGAAGGAGATGAAGGCGGGCGGGCGCGGCTCGTACGCGGTGGGGCTGCTCTTCGCCACGGCCCTGCTCTCCATCGTCACGGTGCCCCTGGCGGTGCACCTGGTGGGTGAGGCGCTGGACGCCCCGCGCTCCCTCACCGCTATGGCGGTCGGGAGCGTGGTGCTGGCAACCGTAATCGGCCCGCTCGCGCTGGGGGTGGTCATCCGCACCTTCGCCCCGTCGTTCGCGGACCGGGCGTCACACCCCGTGGGCCTCGTTTCCACGGTGCTCCTCGCGGCCGGCGCCGTCCCCGTGCTTGCAGCCATGTGGCGCCCCATGCTTTCGCTGGTGGGCAACGGAACGGTGCTGGCCATCGTGGTCTTTGCGCTCGTGGGGCTGGCGACGGGCCACCTGCTGGGCGGGCCGGACCCCCAGGACCGGGTGGTGCTGGCGCTGTCCACGGCCGCGCGGCACCCAATGGTGGCCATCACCGCGGCCATGGCCCTGTATCCCGGCCACCGCGACGTCGCACCCGCCGTCCTGCTGTACCTGCTGGTGAGCGCCGTCGTTTCGGCTGTGTACATCCGCCTCGCCAGCCGCCCCTCGGCGACCGCCGGGCGGGCGCGAACGGTGCCCCGCGCGCTCTGACCGCCGGGTCCGGACGGCCGCCGGGCGAAGACCGGACGCGCGGAGCGCCGAATGGCGTCCGGGCGCGTCCCCCGCCTGGCGCCGCCCGTGCCCGTTCTCCTCCGCTCCCTCCTCCCGCAACAACATCGTCCAAGACGCGGGCTCGTCCGCCCGAGCATCGTTCTCACGGGCCGTACCGCGGGTTCTCCGCGTCCGGGCCGCGGCAGGGGAACGCAACCCGTGAAGGAAAGGCCACGATGTACACCGCGAATGAAGGTCGGGGAGACGAGAGGACGAGGGGATCGGGCCGGCCGCACCTCCGCGGGCGGC
>DASQZE010000472.1:0-2110 GCA_035638875.1 Longimicrobium sp. | reverse complement strand
GCTCGGTGATGGGGAACGGCACCACGATCACCGAGCAGGTGACGGGGTTCTTCGTGGAGCGGGCCACGGTGGACGAGCCCGTGCTGGGCGACGAGGCGGCGGAACTGGCGCAGCGGGTGGTGGAGGCCATCGTGCAGGCGTGCGGCCGCGTGCAGCTGTTCCAGAAGCTGGTGGAGCAGCGGCGCAAGCTGCACGACCTGGCGCACACCGACGAGCTCACGGGGTGCGACACGCGCCGCTCCATCATCACCTACCTGGGGCGCGAGCTGGAGAACGCGCGCAGCACGGGGCAGGCGCTGAGCATCGTGATCCTGGACCTGGACCGGTTCAAGGAGATCAACGACACCTGCGGCCACCTGGCGGGCGACGCCGTGCTGCGGGCGCTGGGCGCGTGGCTGGGGGCGGAGGGGCTGCGGACCAACGACCGCGCCGGCCGCTACGGGGGCGACGAGTTCGTCATCGTGCTCCCCGACACGACCTCCGCGGGCGCCGCGGCCTTCGCGGACCGCGTGCGCAGCCACTTCACGGGGCTCCCGTTCGTCTTCGGCGGCACCACGGTGCAGGCGTCGCTGAGCGCGGGGGTGGCGTCGTGGCCCGAGGCGGACGTGACCACGGCCGAGGAGCTGATCTCCCTTGCGGACGCGGCGCTGTACCGGGCCAAGCAGCAGGGCCGCAACCGGACGGGCATCACGCCCACGGCGGCGGTAGCGTAAAAGCAGTGCGAAAGTGCGGGAGTGCGAAAGTGCGAAAGTAGTTACTCTCGCACTTTCGCACTTCGCACTTCGCACTTGTTTCTTCCCGGCCCGGCGCGGAACCTGCGAGTTCCCGCCGGGCCGGTCCGTTTCGTTCAACCGCCTGATCGCCAATGCGTTATCGACCGCTGATCGCCGTCACCACTACGATGTGGCCGGGGGGCGCGCACGGGCTGCCACGGGTGCAGCTCAACGCCCAGTACATCACCGCCGTCGAGGGGCCCGGCGCCACGGCCGTGCTGCTGACGCCCGCACAGGGGCCGGAATCCATCCGCCGCATCCTGGGTGCCTGCGACGCACTGCTGCTCACGGGCGGCGAGGACGTGGAGCCCAGCCGCTACAAGCAGCCGCAGCTGCCGGAGGTCACGGAGGTGAACCCCGCGCGCGACGAGATGGAGATCGCCGCCGTGCACGAGGCGGTGCGGCGCGGAATGCCCACCCTGGCCATCTGCCGCGGCATCCAGGTGCTGAACGTGGCCCTGGGCGGCACGCTCTGGCAGGACGTCCCCTCGCAGCTGGGCGGTGACGTGCTGCACGAGCAGACGGTGGGCGTCAACGAGCGGTGGCACGGCGGGCGGGTGGAGCGGGGCTCCGGGCTGGAGCGCATCTTCGGGACGGACACGCTGTTCATCAACTCGTTCCACCACCAGGCCGTGCGCGACCTGGCCCCGGACCTGGCCGCCAGCGTGTGGGCGGAGGACGGGCTGGTCGAAGGGGTGGAAGGGCGCGAGCACCCGTGGATGTACGGCGTGCAGTGGCACCCCGAGCGCGGCGAGGCCCACACCCCCGCCGGCGACGAGCGCGACCCCGACCGGCGCCTGTTCTGGGCGTTCGTGCAGGCGGCGCGGGAGTTCGCGGATGGGGGCGCGGTGGATGCGGTGGACGGAGCAGAGGCGGCGGCGGCGGCTGGGGCGGGCACGACGGACGGGCGGAGGATGGCGGAGGTGGCGGGGTAGGAGATTGATGGTGGATGAGGATGGGGGCCGGTGGATGGACGTCGCGGTGCGACGGGAGCCCTCTCCCCCGCCGGCCTTTTTGCTCGTTCCTCGCAACGGCCGTCGACCCCTCCCCCAACTTCGGGGGAGGGGTTTTGTGTGGGACCGGATCCAGCGCGAAGCCGAGTACGTCCGTGACGGATCTGCTCCCCCTCTCCCGTACGGGGCAGGCAACCGAGGGTGCTGACAGGTCGTGTACGGGAGAGGGGGCCGGGGGGTGAGGGCCCCGGCGGAGGACGGCGGACCGGATTCCGTTGCGTGAGGGATGCGCGCCCGCAGGGCCGAGAACGCGGAGGGGCGGACACAGCAGTACCGTGTCCGCCCCTCCGCGGGCTCGGCGCCGTTGGCAACGGTTGGTTCGTT
>DASQZE010000471.1:0-7155 GCA_035638875.1 Longimicrobium sp. | reverse complement strand
CCGCACATCCGCACATCCGCACATCCGCACATCCGCACATCCGCACTTTCCGCACTTCCGTCCCCTCCGTATCACAAACGGAACTTTCTACCTTCCGGCGCGGTCCCAAGCGCCGCCCCGCTGGCAGGCCGCACGCCGGGGTGCTAAATCTCTCGCGGGCCGTCCCGAAGCAACCGCACTCCATCGCACCCTGATGCGCTCCATCTTCCCCACCCGCACCGCGCGTACTCACGGGGCCGCCGTGCTGGCGCTGCTGCTGGCCGCCGTGCCCGCCGCCGCGCAGCCCCGCGTGGACTACGAGATCCGCTTTCCCAACCGCGTGCACCACGAGGCCGAGGTCACGGCTACGTTTCGCGGCGTCCCCGCCGGGCAGCCGCTGCAGGTGCGCATGAGCCGCACGTCGCCCGGCCGCTACGCCCTGCACGAGTTCGCCAAGAACGTGTACAACCTCCGCGCGACGGACGGGTCCGGGCGCGCGCTCTCCTTCACCCGGCCGGACCCGCACCAGTGGGACGTGGCGGGGCACAATGGGACCGTGACCGTGCAGTACACGCTGTTCGGCGACCGGGTGGACGGCACGTACGCGGGCATCGACGCCAGCCACGCGCACCTGAACATCCCCGCCACGTTCGTCTGGGCGCGGGGGATGGAGACGGCCCCCGTGCAGGTGCGCTTCGAGCGGCCGGCGGGATGGCGCGTGGCCACGCAGATGGTGCCCACGGCCGACTCGGCCGTGTTCACCGCGCCGGACCTGCAGTACTTCATGGATTCGCCCGCCGAGGTGGGGCCGTGGGACGTGCGCGAGTGGACCGTGCAGGGCCCCGGCGGCCGGCCGTCCACCTTCCGCCTGGTGGTGCACCACACGGGGACGGCGGAGGAGCTGGACCGGTACGCGGACAAGGCCCGGCGCGTGGTCGCGGAGCAGATCGCGATGTGGGGCGAGCCGGCGGGATACGACTTCGGCACGTACACCTTCCTGGCGGACTACCTTCCCTGGGCGTCGGGAGACGGGATGGAGCACCGCAACAGCACCGTGCTCACGTCGTCGCAGTCGCTGGCGCGGGCGGAGATCGGGCTGCTGGGCACCGTATCGCACGAGTTCTTCCACTCGTGGAACGTGGAGCGCATCCGCCCCGACGCCCTGGAGCCGTTCCGGCTGGACGAGGCCAACATGAGCGGCGAGCTGTGGTTCGCCGAGGGCTTTACCAGCTACTACGACGACCTGGCCATCCGCCGCGCCGGCCTGTACACGGACGCGGAGTACGCCGAGGCCGCCGGCGGCATCGCGACGTCCGTCCTGAACGCGCCCGGACGCCGCTTCTTCTCCGCCGTGGAGATGAGCATGCAGGCACCGTTCGTGGACGCGGCCACGAGCATCGATCCCCACAACCGCGGCAACACCTTCTTTTCGTACTACACGTGGGGATCGGGGATCGCGCTGGGGCTGGACCTCACCCTGCGCGCGCGGTTCACGGGCATCACGCTGGACGACTACATGCGCGCGGTGTGGCGCGAGTTCGGCCGTGCGCAGACGGAGGCGCTGGCGCCCGCGCGGCCGTACGACGTGGCGAGCCTGCGGCGCGTGCTGGGCGAGGTGACGCGCGACACGGCGTTCGCCAACGACTTCTTCCGGCGCTACGTGGAGGGCCGCGAGTCGGTGGACTACGGTGCGCTGCTTGCCAACGCGGGCTTTCTGCTGCGCAAGGCGCAGGCGGGGCGGCCCTGGCTGGGTGCCGTGCTGGGGACGGCGGACGACAGCAGCGGCGTGATGGTCAACGGCTATCCGCTGTCCACGGGATCGCTGTACGCGGCCGGCATTGACCGCGGCGACGTGATCGTGGCCCTCGACGGCCAGCCGGCGCGGACGGGCGATGCGCTCGCAGCGCTGCTGGCGGGGCATCGGGCCGGCGATGGGGTGACGGTCGAGTTCGTGCAGCGGGGAGAGCGAAAGACGGCGCGGATGACGCTGGTGGAGAACCCGGCGCTGGAGGCGGTGACGTACGAGAGCGCGGGAATGCAGGTTACGCCCCGGATGCGTGCCTTTCGCGAGGCGTGGCTGGCCTCGAGCGTGGGCCGATGAGAGGAACCGAGATGCGGGTGATGGCCAGGTTTGCCGCAGCGTGCGCCATGGCCGTGGGCGTGGCGTCCGCGTGCGGCAACGACGACGGACCGCCTACCAACGAACCGCCCATGGAAGCTCCCGCGCCGGTAGAGTCCGTCGTGCAGGTGCGCAGCTATCCGCACGACTCCACCGCGTTCACGCAGGGCCTGGTGTGGCGCGGCGGGCGCCTGTACGAGAGCACCGGGCGATACGGGCAGTCCACGCTGCGGCTGGTGGAGCTGGAAACGGGCCGGGTGCTGCAGCGCGAGAGCCTGGGGCAGCAGTACTTTGCCGAGGGGCTGGCCGCGGTGGGGGACTCCCTGTACCAGCTCACCTGGAAGGAGGGCGTGGCCTTCATCTGGGATCCCGCCACGCTGCGCAAGATCGGGCAGGTCGCCTACAGCGGCGAGGGCTGGGGCCTCACCTCCGACGGCCGGCGCCTGATCGTGAGCGACGGAAGCAGCTACCTGTCGTTCGTGGACCCGGTCACGTTCGCGCTGGACACCACGCTGCGCGTGACGGACGGCGGACGCCCCGTGGACCAGCTGAACGAGCTGGAGTGGGTCAAGGGCGAGGTGTGGGCGAACGTGTGGCACACGCAGCGCATTGCCCGCATCGATCCGCAGACGGGACGGGTGAAGGGATGGCTGGACCTGACGCCCCTGATCCCCGCCCTGCGCGACCCCGAGGCCGTGCTCAACGGCATCGCCTACGATCCGGACGCGGACCGGCTGCTGGTGACCGGCAAGCTGTGGCCTGCGCTGTACGAGATCCGCATTCCCTCGCTGGGCATCGGCAACGGGAGCGGACAGTCCTCCGCGCCCGCGCCGGCACCGGCCGCCGCGCCTGCGGATTCCGCGCGCTGATCGCGATCCGCCTGACGAACGTCTCAGCCGATTGCCGTCCCGGCTGAGGCGTGGCCGGGCAGACGGGGACGAACGCCGCTTGTTTTCCTGAGGGAGGCGCCGCCGGGACCGTACCGCTGCACACACCACGGCGCCGACCGAAGGATCTACCGTCCCGCGATCGGCAGTCGTTCCGCGCCGTGCACTTGCCCGGGCGCAGGGCTGCTCGGATTCGGCGACGGGAGAGGATGGAGCGGCGGAGGCAGGCATCGATCGCGGGCGAGCAGATCCTTCGGTCGGCTGCGGAGATTCGTGTACGGGATGGACTCGTCACGCCTCCCTCGGGAAAACAACGTGGGACGGGAATCGGGAAGAATCCGCGGGACGTGAAACCATTGGCCGGCCGGCGGCGTAGAGATGAGCGTTAGAGCAGACCGTCACCCTCACGCCGACCTGCCATGCTGGTTCTGCAGTTTCTCTTTCGGACCGTGCTCGCGAGCTTGATCCTCAAGCTGCTGGGCGGGTTCGCCCCGATCCTCCGCCGGTTGATCCGCCTCTGGCGCTGAGCGACGGCTCTGACCTCCGGCCGGGCCCCATCAAGGGCGCCCGGCCGGCCGCTTTGCATCCGTCCAGGCCCATCCGCTGATCACGGGCACTGGCGCGGGACAGGCGCGGCGCGCACCGTATCCACCGCGCCGCATCTGCCTCTCCCTCGCATCCGCTCCATGACCATCGTCCCCACGCTCACCACGCCGCGCCTGGTGCTGCGCGCCTTCGTGCCGGAGGACGCGCCGGCGGTGCACGGGTATCTGCAGGACATCGAGATGGCGCGCACCACGGCCACCGTGCCGCACCCGTATCCCGAGGGCGCGGCGGAGGCGTGGATCGCGTCGCACGCCCTCCAGCACGAGACGGGTGAGGCGGTGGTGCTCGCCATCACCCTGCGCGACGACGGGAGGCTCGTGGGCTCCATGACGCTGCGGATGGATCGGGCGCACCGGCGCGGCGAGCTGGGCTACTGGGTGGGACGCCCGCACTGGTCCCGCGGATACGCCACGGAAGCCGCGGACGCCCTGATGCGCTGGGGATTCCGCACGCTGAACCTGCACCGCGTGCACGCCGCTCACCTCACGCGCAATCCCGGCTCCGGCGGCGTTCTGCGCAAGATCGGCATGCGGCACGAGGGCACGCTGCGCGGCCACGTGCTCAAGTGGGGGATGCTGGAGGACCTGGAGGTGTGGGGCGTGCTGGAGGACGAGATCGAGGACGAGCTGGATGGGAAAAGTCCGTAGCGCGTCGTCTTCCTGGCCCTCCGACGTCCTTCCGGGAGAGCGGTCGCAGGGATGCCGAACGTCCACTCAGTCGCCACCCGGCGTGGCACTCGCCCGCGACGGACAGTCCGCGCAGGCGGACTTCGTGTAGTTGTTGCGGCGAATTCATTCGCTCTGTCCCCAACTCCGCCGGCCACCCTCCACGGGTTCCGCGTGGGACCCGTCGTCCGTCAGCGCTCCACGAGGATGGTGCCGGCGTCGGCCTGCACGGGGTAGGACTCGCGCACGCCGCCCGTGAACCACGCCTGCACCTTCGCGCCCACCACCAGGTCCGCGGCGCTTCCGCGTGACGTCTGGCCGCCGCTGCGCACGAGGATGCGCGTGCTGGCGCCGACGTACACCCACGCGATGGGGTAGCCGGCGCTGCGGGTTGCAACCTGCTCCACCAGCATGCCCCGCCGGCCGTCGCTGCCCTCCACCTGCTTGATCTCGCCGATGATGCTGGCGGCCTCGCCGGGCACGCTCGCGTTCAGCGCGCCGGGCCGGTCAGGCTCGCCCGGGGCACCCGAGCAGGCGAGGGCGGACAAACACAGGGCCAGCACGCCCATCAGGGCCGGTCGCTTCATGTTCGGTTCTCCCGTGCAGGTGCACTCTGGTCGTCCATCATCGGCGTAGAACGCGCGCGGCGATGCGATCGGGACAGCCCCGCGCCTCCGTCCAGAGCTGCCGCGGCTCAGAGGCGAACGCACCGATACCGAGTCCCGCGATCCATTGAGCACCCGGAGTTCTACTGCTGTCTCACGCGGAGACGCGGAGGACGCGGAGAACTGCGGAGGCGACGACGGATCGGGATCATGCAGAGGAAGCGGAGCACCGAACGGTGAATCGCGGTTTTCCTCCTTTCCCCAGTATGTAATTGCTGTTGCAGTGCTCAATCGGTTCTCCGTGTCCTCCGCGTCCCCGCGTGAGGCCATCCTTGATCGCGGAGTGCACAATCTACTCGAATATCCGGGATGAGCATGGCACCTTGCGCACCGCATCCGCCGCGCCATCTTCGTTTTCTCGCCCCGTGGCGCGGCCCCGGAGCGGATGGCCGGCCCGGCTCGCGGAATCCAATCTCATCCTCAACCCGTCCCCCGGAGAAACGCATGCGCGCTGGTTTCGCCGCGGCCGCCCTGGCCACCCTGGTGCTTGCCGCCCCCGCCGCCGCACAGCCCAACGCCACCCAGGTGCTGCGCGGCGCGGTGGAGGCCATCAACCGCAGCCACGGGCCGCAGGTGCAGGACTACGCCTTCACCGTGGTGCACGGCGCCACGCGCACGCCCGTGTACGTGGAGCGCGGGGACGAGGAGTGGATGGTGCACGCGTCCGAGGCATCGCCCATGGGCTCGCTCATGAGCATGGCCGTGGTGTGGCCCACCTTTGCCGATGTGGAAGACGAGCCTGAAGAGATCACCGAGGAGATGGAGTCGGCGCGCTACCTCCGGTCCGAGCGGGTGGAGGGCCGGACCGCGCACGTGGTCTCCTCCGAGCCGGGCGAAGACCCCATGGCGCGGGCGGATTCGGCGGTGATGTACATCGACGCCGAGAACAGCCGCCTGCTGCGCATGTACGTCGTCGGCGAGATGCCCGCGGAGGGAGGCCAGTTCGCGGGCGGGGACATGCGGCTGACGGTGGACATGCTGGACCACCGGGAGACGGACGGCGTGGTGGTGCCCCGGCGGGTGCGCGTGCGCGTGCGGATGGGCATGGCCGGGATGAGCGCCGGCGACCGCGCGCAGACGAGGGTGGGCCTCGCTGCCGTGCAGACGCAGCTGCAGGGCTCCACCGATCCCGAGGAGCAGGGCCTGCTGGCGGTGGTGGAGATGTTCGCGAAGATGCTGGAAGGCGGTGAGATGGACCTGCCCATGACCATCGAGGACGTGGTCGTGAACGCCGGCCCGCCCGCGTGGCTGGACGAAGGAATGTAGGCCCGGCGCCGGGCGCGGACGCCGCCCGGATGCCCATCCACCCGACACGAAAGCCTCGCATGCGATTCGGTCTTGCCGCGGCCGCGCTGGCCGCCATGGTCCTTGCCACCCCCGCGGCCGCGCAGAACGACGCCGTGGACGTGGTGCGCGGCGCCATGGAGCGCTTGGTGGCGAACGCGGGAGAGGCGCAGGACTACACGCTCGCCCTGCGCTCCGGCACCCTTCGGACGGAGGTCTACGTGTACCTGGACGGCAGCGGCTGGGAGGTCGCCGTCCCCGACGACGACCCGCTGGGCGACATGCTCGGGGCACTGGTGCTGTGGCCCCGCCTTCACTCCAGGGGCGCGGACATCCTGCAGGCGGGCGAGCTGAGCCCGGACCAGGCGGCACGGATCGGACGCGCCCTGGGCCTGACGCGCGAAACGGTGGACGGGCGCCCGCTGCACGTGCTGGTCGTCCGCCCGGGCGAGCTGATGGATGAGCCCGACAGCGAGATGCCGGACTCGCTGCGGATGTTCGTGGATCCCGACAGCCGGCAGATCCTGCGCGTGCAGGTCGCGGGCGACGCCTCGGCCATGGCCGGCGACATGGCCTCGGGCGGCAGCATGCGGGGATCGATGGATTTTTCCGACTACCGCGAAACGGACGGCGTAACCGTACCGCGCGCCATGCGGCTGGTCATCGACATGGACCTGGAGATCACGGACGGGCAGCGGGCCGGCATGCAGGCGGCCATGGCGGCCGCACGCGCGGAGATGGCGCAGGACGACAGCCTGGAAGGCCGCGAGGAGGCCGCCCTGATGGACGTGGTGATGGGCCTGGTGACCGAGGGGCACATGGACGTCTCCGTGACGGTGGAAACCGTGCGGGTGAACGCCGGCCCGCCCGCCTGGTTCCAGGACTGACACGGCGGATGGCGGTCCGCGGCGACGGCGACGGCGACGGCGGCGGCGGCGGCGGCGGCGGCG
>DASQZE010000470.1:0-8076 GCA_035638875.1 Longimicrobium sp. | reverse complement strand
GGCCATTACGGCCGCCGCCGCCAGGGTGAACCGGTCGCGCCGCAGCAACGTCATGCCCAGCGCCGCCCACCCCGCCACGAACACGGCCGCCACCACCAGGCCGTAGACCGCCCCCGTGCCCATGGCCGTGCCGCCGCGCACGGCCAGCGCCCCCACCGCCCAGCCGATCACGGCCGCGGGGAGAAGGGCCGTCGCCACGACGGCGGCCGCGGAGCGCGTGGCCCGCAGCGACTCGGCCGCGGCCAGCCACAGCGTGGTGAGCCCCACGCCCACCCACAGCCCCCACACGGAGAAGGTGATGATGTAGAAGTAGTCCCGCTCGCGGACCTCCGAGCTCTGCAGCCCCGTCTGCTGGGCCTGCATGTACCCGTTCTTGAAGTTCATGTAGATGACGAGGCCCACCGACAGCGTAAAGAACAGCACGGCCACGTACCAGAAGCTCTTGCGGTCCCGCCGGTAGTGCTCGATGGCGCCCCACACGCCCAGCAGAAAGAAGACGAGCGTCAGCGGCGCCCGCGCGCTGCCGAAGTAGCCGTCCGTGCCGCTCAGCGAGCGCGACCACTGCCAGTCGAAGTACTGGAAGAAGTTGGCCATCTGGTTGGTGAACGGGGCCATGCGCTGCGACTTCCAGTCCGGCTTCTGGTACTGGTCGCGGCGCAGGGCGGCGCCCAGGTCCGGGCAGTCGCCGTCCATCTTGCCCATGGTCACCACGGCCGTGAACGAGCTCATGGCGCTGGCGCACTTGGGCGCGGCCTCGTTGATGACCGGGTCCTGGTTGGCGCGGATGGGCAGGTACAGCTGCACGCACAGCCCCAGCACGGCCACGCCGGCCATCCACGGATACAGCTTCCAGTTGGCCAGCGCCGCCGGCTTTACCAGCAGCAGAAAGACGAGCAGGGCGGGCGCGGCCAGGAACGCCATCAGGTGGTTGCCCACCGACAGCGCCAGGATGAAGATCACCAGCAGGATGGCGTTGTCGTCGTGCCAGCGGCGGTTCTTTTGCCCGCGGTGCTCCTCCACCTGGTCGCGCCAGAGGAAGGCGAGCCACGACATCAGGGCGATGGTGAACAGCGTGACCGTGTACACCTTTTCGTTCACGTTGCTCTGGTTCCACACCGTGAACGCCGTTCCCGACACCCACACCGCCGCAAAGGCGCCCACGCGGCGCACCGTCTCGCTGGGGGTGAGAAAGGCGAGAATGCGGTGCACCAGCAGGAACCAGAAGAACGCCGCCCCCGCGCTCATGAAGGCGCTGAACAGGTTGATGCGCACGGCCACGGGCAGCCCCAGCGGCGACAGCAGCAGCTCCCACGCGCGGGCCAGCAGCACGAACAGCGGATTTCCGGGCGGATGCGGAATGCCCAGGATGTGCGCCGTGGCGATGTACTCGCTGGTGTCCCAGAACGCCGTGGTGGGCGCCAGGGTCACGGCGTACAGCGCGAACAGCGCCACGGCGGCCGCGGCGGCCCACCGGTACGGCGGGCTGTGGTGAACGACGTCGATAGCGGGCTCCGCGCGCGCGGGGGAAACCCGCGCGCTCTGGGCGGCTTGGCTCATGAAACCACTCGGCCGTGAGGTCTGTTTGTGGGGGCGTGCACTTCGGGCAAAACTCATCGAAAGTAAGGGGTAGGCGGGGGGTTGTCGATGGTGGCGGGCACGGCAGTGCGAAAGTACCGGGGAACGGCAGTGCGAAAGTGCGAAAGTGCGAGAGTGCGAAAGTGGCCGCTCGCCGGGCCCGGATCATCGGCCCGGGGATGGGATGCCGCGAACTGCGAGGATGTTGGGAGGAGACGGTCGGAGGGGCGGGAGAGCGGGCGGGAGAGCGAAGATAGGGGATGAGGCGGAGGGAAGAGGGGAGCGAATGAATTCGCGGCTTCGCGGCTACAACAGCACGCTGTCCGCCTCCGCGGACACGGCGCGAGCCGGGATTCGCCGGAAAGGCATGCACCGACGCGCGCGCGGAATTCTCTCCCTCTCCCGTACGGGGCAGGCAATCGAGGGTGCCGACAGGTGGTGTACGGGAGAGGGGGCCGGGGGGTGAGGGCCCCTCGCGGTGACGGCGGACCGGACGGCCGGGGCTCGAGGATAGTGCCCCTAATCCGCCGCGTCCTGCCCCTCGATCCGCGGCGCCGAAGCCGGCGCCGACGAGGCCGCCGCCTCGCCCAGCGGCAGCGTGAGCGTAAAGACGCTCCCCTTTCCCGGCGTGCTGCGGGCCGTCAGGTCGCCGCCCATGGCCCGGGCGAGGTCGCGGCTGATGGCCAATCCCAGCCCCGTGCCCTCCGTGGCCCGCGTGAGCGCCGGGTCCACCTGCACGAACGGCTCGAACACGGCGTCCAGCTTGTCCGCCGGAATCCCCCGCCCCGTGTCCGCCACGTGGATGCGCGCCCCGCGGCCGTCCGCCTCCCACGCCATCTCCACGCGGCCACCCGGCTCCGTGAACTTGACGGCGTTGGTCAGCAGGTTGAGCACCACCTGCTCCAGCCGCTCGCGGTCCGCCCGCACGGTGGCCGTCCCGTCGCCGCGGCGGTAGCGGTACAGCAGGCCGCGGGCGCGGATCTGCGGCTCCACCAGCGCCTCCACGGCGGAGAGCGTGGCATCCAGGGGCACGTCCTGCACCGTGTACCGCACCTGCCCCGCCTCGATCTTGGCGAAGTTCAGCACGTCGTTGATCAGGCCCAGCAGGTGCGCCTGGTTGCGGTGGATCTTGCCCAGCGCCTCGCGCTGCGATTCGCTCACGGGGCCGTGGATCCCCATCTCCAGCAGCTGCGTATAGCCGGCGATGGCGTTCAGCGGCGTGCGCAGCTCGTGGCTCATGGTGGCCAGGAACGAGCCCTTGGCGGCGTTGGCCTCGTCCGCCGCCTCGCGGGCCTGCTCGGCATCGCGGGTGCGCGCCGCCAGGTCCTCGTAGGCGGCCTGCAGCTCGTCGTGCGCCATCTCCATCTCCGCCTGCGCCTCTTCCAGCTCGCCCGTCTGCTGCTCCAGCTGCGCGCGCGCCTCTTCCGTCTCGCCGAACAGCCGCGCATTGTCGATGGCCACGGCGGCGCGGCGGGCCAGCTCCTCCGCCAGCACGCGGTCGGATTCGTCGTACGCGCGGCCGCTCTCGGCGTGCACCAGCGAAAGCGCGCCCAGCACGTTGCCGCGGGCGATCAGGGGCACGCACACGTACGAGCGCAGCCCCAGCTCGCGGATCAGGCGCAGGTGCTCGTCGTCCTGCGCGTTGCCGGACAGCAGCGCCTCGGGGATGTGGGGCACCAGCTCCGCCTGGCCCGTGCGGACGACGTTCGCCATGCCGTACGGCGTGTCGGGGCGGGTGGGCCAGCGGGCCTCGATCTCCTCCACCAGCCGGATCTTTTCCGGGTCCCTGTGCATTACGGCCAGCCGCCGCAGCTCGCCGTCTTCCGTCACCACGTCCACGGCGCACCAGTCCGCCAGCACGGGCACGGCCAGCTCGGCCACGGCCCGCAGCGTCTGCTCGTAGTCCAGCGACGAGGCCAGCACGCGGCTGGCCTCGGCCACGAAGTCGCGCCCCTCCTGCACCCGGCGCGGTTCCGTGACGTCCGTGGTGGCGCCCACCCACTCGCGCACGCGGCCGTCCTCCTCCAGCACGGGGACGGCGCGCACGCTCACCCACCGCCACGCACCGTCGCCGCGGCGCATGCGGAACTCCGTCTCCAGGTCGCGCTTCTCGTCCAGCGCCGCGCGCCACCCCGCACCCACGCGGTCGCGGTCGCCGGCGTGCACGGCCTCCATCCACCCCCAGCCGCGGTAGCGCTCCGGCGGCAGCCCCGTGAACGCGGCCAGGTCCGGCTGCGCGTCGCCCATCTCCCCGCCGGGAGTGGCCGTCCACACCACCTGCGCGGAGGCGGCCACCAGGGAGCGAAAGCGGGCCTCGCTGCGGCGAACGGCCTCCGTCTCGGCGTCGCGGGCACGCAGCCGCCGGTCCACCAGCGCGCTCATCAGCGTGATGCCCAGCAGCACCAGCGTGCCCACGATCACGCCGGCCGCCAGCCCCTCCGTCCGCAGCACGTGGTCCTGCGGCACGTGCACGACGCCGGGCACCACGTGAAAGCGCGCGGCGGCCATGGCCGTATAGTGCATCCCCGCGATGCCCGCGGCCATCACGGCGGCGGCGCCCACCTTTACGCGCCGGCCGTGGGGCGAGTCGTCGGCGCGGGTGCGCAGCAGCAGGCCCAGCGCGGCGGCCCCGGCGGCCACGGCCACCACGACGGAAAGAACGACCAGCCGCGGGTCGTAGGTAATGCGTCCGGGGATGCGCATGGCCGCCATCCCCACGTAGTGCATCCCCGCGACGGCGGCGCCCAGCAGCAGCCCCGCGCCGGCGAGGGCCGTGCGCGACATCCCCGGCCGGCCGGCGACCCACAGGGCCAGCGCCGAGGCTCCGACGGCCACGGCCATGGACGCGAGCCAGAGGATGACGTCGTAGCTGACGGCCACGGGGAGCCGGTGGGCCAGCATCCCCACGAAGTGCATGCTCCAGATGCCCATGCCCATGGTCACGCTGCCGCCGGCCAGCCACACCAGGCGAAAGCGGCCGCGGGAGGCATGGACGCGCGCGCCCAGCGCCAGCGCCGTGTACGAGGCGATGAACGCGATGACGATGGAAAAGACGACGAGGGCGAAGTTGTAGCTGCCCTTCATGTTTCTCGATTGGGGCTGGGACGGCTCACGAGCCGGCAGGGGGTAAACGTCGCAAGAAGGGTTCCGGGGCCAGGTTAGGTCGGATTGGGGGATGGATGGATTCGGCTCGGGGAGGCAGGGCCGTTTCGGAGGGCGGGTGCGGGGCCGCGGGGAAGCGGGGATGGATGCGGACGGCGGGTTTTCATCCCCGGCGCCCGCGCCCGTCCGGAGCGAATGAATTCGCGGCTACAACTTCACGCTGTCCGCCTCCGCGGACACGGCGCGGGCGGATTTCCGTCTCCGATCGCCGCTCCTTTCTCGATCCGGCCCATCCGACTGACGCGCGACGCTCCGCCCCCACTCGGTTGAACGGGCGGGGGCGGGGGCTTACATTGCGCGCGAATTTCATCCACCCTCCCGCCGTCCTCCCCATGCAGCCGATCGACCTTCCCCGCGCGGACGGCCTCGCACGCGACCTGCCGTCGCCCCGCGCACGGTGTGTGGCCCATGGCTGACGCGCCGTCGGGCGAGGAGCTGGCGCCGCACGTCCGCCTGGCGCGCTGGGTGATGGCGCAGTCCCAGGGGGTGTACCAGCTGGAGCTGATGCGCCGGCGCGTGGTTTCGCGGGCCACGCGGCAGGGGGCGATCGGCCGGTACCTGGCGGGCACGCGGACGCCGGCGCTGCAGCTGGGGACGGGGCACAACGTGCTGCCGGGGTGGATGAACACGGACGTGCACGTGTTTCGCCGCGGCATCGTGGAGTACCTGGATGCCACGCAGCCGTTTCCCATCCCCTCCGCCAGCTTTCAGTTCGTCTACAGCGAGCACCAGATCGAGCACATTCCGCTGGCGGCCGGCGACCGGATGCTGGCGGAGTGCTTTCGCGTGCTGCGGCCGGGGGGCATCGTCCGCATCGCCACGCCGGACCTGGAGCGGATGGCGCGGCTGGCGCTGCCGCCGCTGGGAGAGGAGGAGACGTACTACGTGGCGTACATCTCCCGCATGCTGGGCCTGCCCGCCCCCGATGCCACGCGCGTGGTGAACGCCATCTTCCGCGAGTTCGGCCCGGACGACGCGTCGGGGCACCAGTTCATCTACTCGTACGAGACGCTGGCGGAGCGGCTGCGGGCGGCGGGCTTCGCGGACGCGCGCCGCTGCGAGGTGGGCGAGAGCACGCACGACGTGCTGCGCGGCATCGAGCGCCACGCGGACGCCGTGGGCGACGGGCGCGTGGTGCGCTACGAGACGCTGGTGGTGGAGGCCACGCGTCCGGCGTCCGGGTCCGGCAACGGCGGGGGAGCTGCGCATGGCTGACACGCTCGCGACGCTGGACGCGCTGATCGGCGGCTACCTGGCCGGCACCACGCCGTGGGAGACGCTGGAGTCGCAGTACAGCCCGGCGTACCTGTTCCTGCCGGAAGAGGCCTTCGCCGACGTGGCAACGGAGGTGTGGTACGGCGTGGTGCACGAGCGCATCGAGTGGACCACCGCCGAGCCCTCCGCGGAACAGAGGGCGTTCGGCTGGATGTCCATCGGCGAGTTTCGCGCGTGGCTGCAGGAGGCCGTCCGCACCAAGCCGGGTGGGGGGGAAGCCTGATCGATGGAGGGTGCCGATGCGACGACCCGCGTCCTGACGGGCCTTGCCCAAGCGCGCGAAATGATGCTGGAGCTCGCGCGAAGGCTGCAGAGCGAGGCCGATGTGGTGGACGTCGTAAGCCGGATCGATGCGCGGATGTATCGAGCTACCTTTGCGGGCGAGGGCCTTGTCCCCTGCATTGAGCTGTACGTGGAGGCGGAGTTGGATACGGGGAACTTCGCCTGCTGGTGGCTCGACGTCCGGCAGGCGGAACGGATGGATGGCGGAGCCGAGCATCTTCGTGCAGCATCCCGGCAGGCAGGCCCCGCTCGCCGCGATCGCTCCGCGGACCCTCCAGACGGACGCGGAGTTCGCCAATGCGCTGAACGAGGTCGTCGCCGTGCTCATCTCGAATGCGGATCAGGATTTGGACGCAGCCCGGGCGTGGACGGCATCGTAGACGGATGAATCGCGGATGCAGAAGAGCCCCGCCGACATGGACGCCGGCCGGGCTCTTCGTCGTTCATCCACCGGGAACTACCGGCCGGGCACGGGAAAGACGACCAGGCTCTCGTTGCCGTCGCGGTCCACCGCCGCCACGCCGAAGAAGTAGTTGTCGATGATCACCCCCTCCAACGTGGCCTCCGTCACGTTGCCCACCCACCGCGAGTAGTCCCACGTGGGCGAGGTCGGCAAGCGCCAGTAGATGCGGTAGCCGGCCAGGTCCGCCGCGTTCACCGCCTGCCAGCGCAGCGTGGTGTTGGCCGAGACGGCACCGCGGATGGTCACGGAATCCGGCGCGGCGGGGGCCCAGGCCAGCGACGCCAGCGCGGCCGCGTTCAGCGCCGTGATCTTGCCCGTGTAGGCGTAATCCACCGCGTCGGGCACGTCGCCGTAGACGATGCCGTTCTCCGTGCGCAGGTCCTGGTGCTGGCGCGTGTAGTCCTCGTACATCTCCGTCAGCCGCACGGCCGGGTAGCCGGCAAAAAAGAACGGCGTGTGGTCGCCCCCGCGGCCGAAGCGGTCCAGCCGGTAGATGACCTGAACGTCCAGCTCCGGCACGTAGCGGTCGGCCGTGCGGTCCACGTAGCGGGCCAGCTGCCGCGCGGGCACGTCCAGCTCGCCGCCGCTGTACAGGAATCGGCGGATGTCCGCGGCCGGCGCCTCGGGCGGAATGCCGGGCGAGAACACCCGCATGGTGGTGTTGCTGGCCTGCCCGCCGATGCCGCGCGTGTTGCCGATGATGTCGTTGTTCAGCACGCCCGCGATGCGCCAGTTGTTGGCCTGCGCGTGCCGCACGAAGATCTGCGCCCCGTTCAGCCCCTGCTCCTCGCCCGCCAGCGCCGCGTAGACGATGGTTGCGTCGAAGCGGTGCCTGGAGAGCACGCGCGCGGCCTCGATGGCGGCCGAGGTGCCGGACGCGTCGTCGTTGGCGCCGGGTGCATCGGCCGTGGCGTTCATCGCGTCCGTGACGCGCGAGTCGTAGTGGCCCTGGACCAGGACGTACCGCCCGGGGTCCGTCTGCCCGCGCTGGATGGCGACCACGTTGACGACGCGCGTGTCGGCGGTGATGCGCGACTGCGGGTTGCCGGGGATGACCTCGGAGACGTACTGCACCTCCAGGCATCCGCCGCACTCGCGGGAGATGCGCTGGAACTCGGCGAAGATCCAGCGCCGCGCCGCCCCGATGCCGCGCGTGGCGGAGGTCGTGTCGCTCATGGTGTGCCGCGTGCCGAAGCCCGCCAGCGTGCGCACGTCGCTCTCGATGCGCGACGGCTGCACGGCGCGCACGATCTCGTGGATGCGCGGGTTCTCGCCGCCGGGGCCGGATGCGGGGGTGGCGGGCGCCTGCTGGGCCTGCG
>DASQZE010000469.1:0-19916 GCA_035638875.1 Longimicrobium sp. | reverse complement strand
GAGTCCGCTGTCCATGCGAACTTGGGTGATCACGGTGACGAACTCACGCACGCCCGCGAGGAACTCATAGGTGGCGTACGTGCTGTCAGCGACCAGGATGATCCTGCGCTCGGCCACCCAGCGCCTGACCTGCTTGGCGAGTTGGCGCCCCCAGTCAGTGATCGACTTGTGGCGGATGCCGTGCTCCTGCGCGTATCGCTCGGAGGGCGCCAGTGCCGTCAGGAACGGGAGCGCCCACACACGGCCCGCGAAGGGTACGCGCACGAGCAGCATGACGCTGATCCAGCGAAGCCCGCTCGCCTTGACGAAGTGCTTGCGGCTGGAGCGCACCGGATCCCGGTAGATGCCGCGCTTCGCGATCATCTTGCCCCAGCGCCGCTCGATGGTTTCATCGATGCCGATGACAATCGGACCGCGCGTGACGAACACCGTGATCAGCAGGATGAGCAAGATGTGGCTGGCCCGCAGTGCGTTCCATGAGGCACGGGAGAGCACGCGGTGGTAGTTCTGGAACCTGCGCTGTGCCTCCAGGCCGGAGATGCGCAGTGCCGCCGCGACGGTGCGTCTGCCGGGTGAGAGCAGCGCACCGATCACCAGCCGGCGTGCATTGCCGAACGTGGGCTGGGTGAAGAGAGGCGCGAACGAGAGAAGCAGCGCTTCGAACTCGGCGAATCCGGAGGCAATGGCAGGGGCAGGTAGGCACATGCACCCAATGTAAACTGGACGGGTGCTTTGGCGAGACCTGCCAACACACTTGTGTTTGAGAAAGGGCCAAAGTCGAGTTGAGGCGAACGCAGGATGCCATCTGGATCCGCAACGGGCACCACGCAAAAGACCCGGCGAGGATCGCTCCTCGTCGGGTCTTTTCGATGGATCAGCCGTGTCCGCCGGTCCTTTACGCGTTGTCGTCCGTGGCCCAGGGATCCTGCTCCATCCAGGACTTGTCCAGGGGCGAGAAGAGGAAGACCAGGCCGCCGTTGGCGATCTGCGGCAGCAGCTTGCGGGCGCGGTTCTGCTCCAGGGCCGGGCAGCCCTCGCTGCGGCCGGCGCGCGAGGCCGTCACGTACGGCGCGCCGTGCGCAACTACCCCGCGGGCACGGGCCGAGCTGTTGAACCGGCCCGACAGCCCCTTCATCCGCAGCCCCACCGAGGTGTAGTACTTGCCGCCCGACTTGCCGCTGAACCCGTACGTCTCCTGCGCCAGGTACAGCCCCAGCGACGTGGAGTTGCTCCCCTGACGGTTGCTGAACCGCGTGGGCACGCCGCTGCTGGGCGGCGCCGAGCCGCGGCCGTGGGACACCATGAAGGGCCCGTCCACCACCTTGAGCGACTCCATGTTGAACACGTAGCCGCGGGGCGTGGTGTTCGTCAGGCCGTAGTCCACGAAGTACAGGTACGGCTTCTTGACGCTCCGGGGGTTGGCGGCCTTGTAGTTGTAGTAGGCCTGGAACGCCATCCGCAGCGCCTTGGGGTCGCTCTGCTTGCGCACCCCGCCGGCCAGCGCGTCCAGCGCCAGCTGCACCTGCGTCTTCTCCACCGCGCTCTCCACGCCCACGCTCTTCAGCACGGCGCGCGACGTCTGCATCACGGCCTGCGCGTAGGCGGGCGGAGCGGCCTGCGCGACCGCCACGGGGGCGACGGGCTGCGCGGCGGCGGCCGTCGCCACCGACTCGGCGTCTTGCATCATGGCGCCGGCGGCGCCCGCAAAGAAGGCACCGGCGGCGAGCTTCAGCAGGTCGTTACGCATGCTGTGGCCTCGCTTGCGTCGGGCGCCCTTCCCCGCGGAAGTGCACCCGAACAGTATTCGGCTTCGAAGGGCGGAGCCCGGGGCCGGAGACGCGCTCGTGCGCGGCCTCCGCGTGCCCACCCGACGTTCGTATGTTGGATTTGGTTCAATGGGACACCGGTCGCGGGCGCCGGGTTCCCCCGGATCGCGCCGCTCGGCACCCTCTTCAATCAAAACGCCCGCGTATCGCAGAACGGTACGGGGCGCCTGGCATGTAAACTCGCGGTCGGAAGCCCGGTTCGCGGGACACGGCAAAGGGCCTGTTTGAAGCACGATACGGTTGAGGTATCGGTGGGTGGCATCCCCGCGGTTTTCTGCAATATCCGCTTACGCGGGCGTCGCATCCGCCGCAGGATCAGTCCCCTGCTTCAAAGTAATCGGCTCAAACGTTGAGCCCCCTGCCATGTCGCGATGCAGGTAATCTAGTGGATTGCTAACCCCATGTCAACCCGAAGGATAAGGCCCTACCTGGGATGCAGGGCATCCGCGGGCATCCGTATACAGGAACGTTTGATTTGCGATGGCACGAAGGAGAATCTACCAGGAACCACACATCCACCACGGAGGAAATTTCGCCGTTCTGATACGGCATCGGGAGCAGATGTGGAGCGGGTGCAACGGACCTTGTATCCGCGCCACGAATGGAAGGTTTCGCGAAAATCGAAACCCCGGCTCCCGTGAAAGGGAGCCGGGGCTCGGTGTCGGCACGGAAGGGAATCAGCCGCGAGTGAGACGGATCGTGTACGCACCGGTTTCGCCTGCGCCGAGCGTGTTGGCGCGGACCAGGTACTCGCCGTCCTCCGGCAGCGTCATCCGGAGAAAGCTGTCGGTGCCGGCCGGCCCGTCGTCATTGGCGTCCAGCACCTGGAACGCGCCGTTCACCAGCTGGCCCACCGTGAGGAAGGCATCGAACGCTTCCGAGCTCAGGCTGATGGTGACGGCCTCGCCCGCGCGGCCGCGGTACACGTACAGGTCGTAGAACGATTCGTCCTCGGCCTGCGCGTCGCTTTCCGTCAGCTCGCCGTTCACGGCCGGGCCGCTCTCCAGGGGGATGGCCGCCACGTCGGAAGCGTCCGGCTCACCCCCCTCGCCCTCCCCCTCATCCTCGCCCTCGCCCAGGTCCTCCAGTTCCAGCGTGTAGTCGCCCGTCTCGCCGGCGCTCAGCGAGTTCGCGCGGATCTCGAACGTGCCGTCGGAGGGGGCGCGGAACTCCGCCCGCGAGTCCGTGCCGCCTGCGCCGTCGTCGTCCGTCGCGCAGCCGTCGCAGCCGCCGCCGTCGGACCCCACGGCCAGGTACGCGTCGAAGTCGTCCGACCGCAGGGTGACCTGGTACGTGTGCCCGGCCTGGCCCTGGAAGCGCCACACGTCGAAGTGCGTGTCGTCGTCCAGCAAGGGGTCGTCGGACGCAAGCTCGCCCTGCACCGTCTGGCCGGGGCGGATGGAGTTCTGCGCGGCCGCGGGCACGGCGGCGCCCGCCAGGAGCACGCCGAGGAGCAGGCTGGTGCGGATCATGGATTCCGGCTGGGATCGGGGGGACGGGGCCGGTCACCGTACGGCGGTCGCCGCGTCGGTGTGCTCCGGCGCGTGCTGCTACCGTGCGGAGCATCCATCCGTTCCGTCCGGCGCCCAATGACTTCCACTGCGCGGGTGGATGGCTCCTGCACCCCATTTCATGCCGTAGACGCACACGGGGCGTGCACTTTACAATAGGCGACGATTGTCGCGCCCTTGTCGGGCCGCCCCGTGCACCTTCGCCGCGCCTACCATGTCGAGCGTGCGACACCGCAGCCGCGCCGAACTGCCGCCCCGACCGCTCGAATTCGCCTACCCCCTGGCCGTTCCCGACGCGACGGTGCTCGGCGCCGTCCTCCTGCACGAAGTCCCCGGCGACTTCACGCTCCAGGTTCTCCAGGCGCTGCGGCTGGTGTTCGCGTGGGCCGCCGGGCCGCGTGCCTCGGGCGCCGTGTTCGACGCCACCGACCTGAACGCGTGGGAGGTGGACGTGCTCCACACGGCCGGGATCGAGGAGGCGTTGTGGGCTCCCGTCTCCGTCATCGCCGGCGAGCTTGCGCGGCCTGCGGAGGTGGAGGTGGAGCGCCTGGCGCACGCGTGCCTGGCCGTCACGGAATGGGCGCTGGACCGCGAGGCGCACGGCACCGCGCTCCTGTTCGCCGAGGCCGCGGCCGTCGTCTGGCCCACCAACGCGCGGATCGCGTGGCTCACGGGCAAGCTGTACCGCGAACGGCTGCAACTGAGCCAGGCGGAAATGTGGCTCCGGCGCGCCAGCCGGGTCGCCGTCTGGACGGGGGATTGGGAACTCCAGGCGCGCGCCTTGATCAGCCTGAGCAACTTGAAGGTGCATCTGGGCGACCTGCCTGGCGGACGGAAACTGTTGCTTTCGACCGTGCGATTGACCAAGCGCAAGCGGCTGCGGGAGCAATCGGCCATGGCGCACCACGACCTCTTCGTGATCGCCACGTATGCGGGACTGTTCACCGAGGCGGAGCTACATGCACAGCAGGCATTCACTGCCTACGGCACCGACCATCCCAACCTGCTTCGGCTGGCGTACGACGTTTCGCACTGGTGGACGCAGCAGGGCCAGTTTTCCCGTGCGATCGAAGTGCTGAACGTACTCCGTGACAGGTTCCCCGATCCCGAGCGCAAGTTGCACGTCCTGGCGAGCACGGCACGCGCTGCCGGTGCACTGAACGATGCGTCAGCGTTCGGCGATGCCTGGATACGCGCGTGGGAACTGATCGAGAGCGGCGTTGCCCAGCATCTTCGCGCCGCCGCCGCGCTGGAGCTTGGATTGGGAGCGCTAAGCCTGGGCCTGCGCGAGGACGCGGAGCGCGCATTCGTGAGGGCGCAGGAGGCAGCGAGAGAACTGCGAGACGGAGACACGCTTGCCCGGGCCGACGCGGCGTTGGATGCTCTCGCTCGCGATCCACACGAATCTCCTGGTCTTCAAGCACGGCGCCGGCACCATCGTATCCCTGCTGATTTTGCGACACAGCTGGCGCATTCGATTGACGCTCAATCGGGCGTGGCTGCGTCACGCGATTGCTAAGCCTGCTTCATCCCCCCGATCTCATCGTGATTGGAGAGGCTCCGCGGTCGCTCACACCGTCCGCCGGCGCTTCGGCCCAGGTGCTATCAACCGCAATTGAGGTAGAGGATTTTCCTACGCTTGAGGCCGGCTCGCCCGCAGACGGCGCGTTGCATGCGCCGGCCAGCAACAGCATGGGGATGATGAACTCCCGTTGACGCATGAGACCTCCGGGGCAGGAGAGACACGTGAGGATAATTCTAACATGACTCATATCCGCGACAACTTGCAACACATCCACGGCGCGAAATGCCATCCTTCCCGGGTCTCACAGCGGCGTTGATCAAGCGTTGCATTTGGGACAATCAGTCATCCCCCCGACCCCATCATGATTCCGCCATCGCGCTGCGGCGTATCATCCGCGGGCGGATCTGCCATCGTGCTGTCAGCCGCCACGGATGTAGACGGTGTGCCATGAGGATCGGTCGTTGGTCCGGTCGTGGACGGTGCGGAGCAGGCGCCGGCAAGCAACAGCATGGGGATGACGAACTTCAGGCGGCGCATGGGGCCTCCGGGATGGGGAGATTCACGAGTGCAGATGCTCCCAAGATGAACCCGGCGCGCGTCCACTTGCAACACATCGGCAGCACGAAATGACATCTCCCCGCATCCCCCCACCAGGGCTGATCGAGCACGCGCCCAGGCACATCCTCCTGCTTCAATTGGACTTCCCGGAGCATCCGGCGACCCTGCAGGGCTACGCCCTCCGTCCGGCGGAGGCGTGGGTGGAACTGCGCGAGCACGCCCGGACCGCGCCGCCGTCCAGCGTGGTGCTGGTCCGTACGCGCGGGGCGCCGAACGAGGTGGGGGAGCTGGAGGACCTGATCCACGAAACGCCCTCCGTGCCCGTGGTGGCGGCCGTGGAGTTCGGGCGGGTGGATGCGGGGCGGGTGCGCGCGGTCCTCGCGACGGGTGTGGCGGAGATCCTGAACCTGGATGGCGTACGGGGCCTGGAGGCGATCGTCCCCACGCTCTGGATGCCGGCGGACGCGCGCACGCTCCTGCGCGCAGCCGCCGAGACGGTGGTGGACCACGGCGGGCGCGACGTATTCGCGGGGATCTTCGGGGTCTACGCGCGCACCCTTTCCGCCCGGTGCACGGACCTGCACCTGCCCGCGCCCCGGCAGCTGCTGGGGTGGATGCGCGTGCTGCTCGCGCTCACGGTGCTGGAGGAGGCGGGCCGCACGGTGATGAACGTGGCGCTCTCCTGCGGATACAACGACAACAGTGCCCTCAAGCGCGCCATCGAAAACTTGGTGGGTGCGCCCGCATCTGGCTCCATCCGCGACCAGCGCTTCGAGCCGGCTTTCGACGACTTCCTGGAGGAACTGCGCGCCCTCCGCCACGGCAGCCCGGCCCGGCGTAGCGGCGCGGCCGCGTAGGCTCGCGCCGCCCCTGGTGTCAGTTCCCGCCCATCAGGTTCCCGCCGTCCCGGTTTCCGCCCATCAGGTTTCCGCCGCCACGGGCCGTAGCGCTGTCCGTGGACGTGGCCTCTGCCCCGTCTTCCGCGGGTGCGGCGCTCTCGGACAGACGGCTCTCGTCGCTGACCTCGGTGAGGCCCGCGGGGGACGAACAGGCGCCCACGACGAACGCGGCGGCGAGCGGGAGCAGGATGTCACGTGCGGTCATGATGCACTCCAACTTAGAGGGTTGCGAACAAAAGCCGAAACTATAAGATTGGGTGGGTGGCGGCTCCGGTCAACGGCGGTCCACATGAGGCCCCTGCTTGCCCCGCCGGGCCCGGGGAGGCAGCTTTCGCCCATGCCGAACGAACCTCTCTCCGCCCTCGCGCTCGCGGCCGTGTTCGTCGCGGCAGTGCTGGGGGGCGGCGTAAACGCAATCGCGGGCGGGGGCACGCTCCTGACGTTTCCGGCGCTCGTGGGCCTGGGCGTGCCCGCCCTTACGGCCAACGCCACCAGCACCGTCGCGCTCTGGCCCGGCGCGCTCAGCAGCATGTGGGGGTACCGCGGCGAGCTGGGCGGCGCGCGCGCCTGGGTCGTGCGCCTGACGCTGCCCAGCGTGGCGGGCGGCGCGCTGGGGGCGTGGCTGCTGCTGCGCACGCCGCCAGACCGCTTCGCCCGCATCGTCCCGTTCCTGGTGCTCGGCGCGACGCTCCTTTTCCTGGTGCAGGGCCCGCTCATGAAGCGCCTGCGCGCCCGCGGCGGCGGGGCAGGTGCCCGTCCCGCGCTGGCCAACGGGGCCGATCCAGACGTCGCGCCGTGGCTGTTCATCGCCGGGCAGTTCGCCATCGGCGTGTACGGCGGCTACTTCGGCGCGGGGATCGGCATCTTGATGCTGGCGGGGCTGGGGTTCATGGGCTTTACCAACATCCACCGCATGAACGGCCTCAAGAACTGGGGCGCCGTCTGCATGAACGTGGTGGCGGCGGCGATCTTCGCGTTCAGCGGCATCGTGAACTGGCCGGTGGCGCTGGCGATCGGCGCCGGCGGGCTGCTGGGCGGCTACGCGGGATCGCGCGTGGCGCAGCGCGTGGGGCAGCAGCGAGTGCGCGTGGCCATCATCTGCATCGGCCTCGCCTCGTTCCTCTTTCTCCTCCTCCGCCCGCTCTGATCCGCGGCGTACACGGGCAATCGCCGTCTCTCGAGGCCGTTTTCCCAGCGGCTCTCCTGGACCGCGGCTGGGCGCAGAAGCATCCAGCCCGGGATCAGCCCCATCGGCGGGGTGTCGTCGAACCGTGCCGCATCCCGCCGCATCCCGCCGCATCACCCGGCTCCCGGCGCAGGCACGCTCTTGCGGATCGCGATCGTGTGGATGATGTGCCAGGACACGCATCCGCCTCCGCGGCCACCATCATGCCTCTTCGAAAAAACGCGGATGCCGTCCCCGCGCCGGCAGCAACGGATCTACCAAGGGCCTGACGCATCCTCCTGCTCGCCTCCTTCGCCTCCGGTTCGCCTCCGGTTCGCCTCCGGTCGTCGCGATGGCAATCCATCCACTCCGGCCACCTCGCCAAAGGCCGCAGGAGCGGGCGCGGTGCGGCGCGACGGCCGGACACGAATCGGCCGAGTCGTGCAGAGGGCCGAGGATCCTTGGCAGAGCGGCGGCTGCCGGCGAGGGGACGGCCATCCGCGTTTTTTGCGGGGAAGGATATTGGCCTCACGGCACGGAAGCCGCCGATGCACAGATCCACCTGATCGCGATCCGTAGAAGCCCGGCCATGGCGGGAGGCCGTGCATCGGACGGCTGGAACGTTCGCCGGGGCGTCGTGGTGCGGCGCGGCCAGGGATCGCCATCGTCGAGCGGGGGATAGACGGTAGGGCAGGGGAAAAGAAACCGGCGCCGCGGGCATGCAGCCCGCGGCGCCGGTTCGCCGTCCGCATTCGCCGCGAACGCTTACGCCGGCCGGACGATCACGCGGTACCCGCCGGCGCTGAATCCGGACACGGTGAGCGTGTGCGTGCCCGCCAGGACCGTCTGCGCGATGCGCGAGCAGTAGTTGATGCGGTCCGCGTTGATGTCGTCGTTCTGCGCGAGCACGACGCCCGCCGGCGAGCGGAGGGTGAGCTCCGTGTCGGCGTTGATGGTGAGGCCGCACGCGCCCTCCCACGCCACCGTCTCGAACACGTAGTTGCCCGCCGGCAGCGTCACCGTGTACACGTCCACGGACGAGGCCGTGTTCAGCTGCCCGTACAGCGAGCCGCCCAGCATCAGCCGGCTGGCCGTCGCTGGCGTGTCGTTGGGCTCGCGCTCGTTCGCGAAGCCGATGCTGAACGCGGCCGGGTAGGTGCCCGCGCCCTGGATGGCCAGGGGCTGCAGGGTGCCGCCCAGCCCCGTGAACCCGCCCCAGCGGCCGTGCGTCACGCCGAAGATCCCGTCCTGTTCGTCGTCCAGGCCGGCGAACACGTGGTAGGCCCCGTCCGGCAGCTGGCCGATGGAAAAGCCGGCCCCGTCCGCCGCCACGTCGCGCACGATGGCACCCGTGGCCGCATCGTACACCCGGCCGAACAGGCGGCTCTGGATGGTGTGCGACTGTACCAGGCTGTTGCGCACGTTCAGCAGCCCCGCGCCAAAGACGGGGTCCGGCCCGGGCGCGCCCAGGTCCACCGCGTACGTCATCAGCCGCTCGCGCAGCTGGACCGCCGTGAGCGACGGGTCCTGCGCCAGCAGCAGCGCCGCCGCGCCCGCCACGTGCGGGGCCGCCATGGAGGTGCCGTGGATCAGGTTGTACGTGGGCCGGCCCGTGGTGAAGTCCCACTGCGTGGACGCCACGCCCGCCCAGTAGCCGCCGGCGTTCTGGTCTCCGCCGGGCGCGGCGATGTCCACGTTGGGGCCCCAGTTGCTGTAGCCGGCCCGCGTGCGGTTGGGGCCCACGGCGGAGACGGTGAGCACCTCGGGGTAGGCGGCGGGATACGCCGGGGCCGACGTGTTGTCGTTCCCCGCGGCCACCACCACCAGCGCGCCCGTGCCCACGGCCGCCACCACCGCGTTCCGCATTACCGGCGAGTCGTTGGGCCCCCCCAGGCTCAGGTTGATGATGCGGGCCCCGGAGGCCGCCTGCACCACGCCGCCCGCGCCGTTGGAGGCCGGCAGCCCCGCCGCGTACAGGATGCCCTGCGCGATGTCGAAGTTGGTCCCCCCCAGCCGGCCCAGCACACGCACGGGGCGAATGCGGACGTTCCACGCCACCCCGCTCATCCCCAGCCCGTTGTTCCCCACGCCGCCGATGGTGCCCGCCACGTGCAGCCCGTGGCCGCCCGCGGGAGACAGGTTGCAGCCGTTGTAGTCCGCGGGGATGGTGGGGTCGGTGTCGTATCCGCCGCCGTCGCCGGCGTTGTTCACCACGCCGCACGGCGAGTTCGCGTTGATGCTGCTCACGAAGTCGTACCCGTCCGCCGTCAGGTTGGCGGCGATGTCGGGATGGTCGAAGCGGATGCCGTCATCCACCACCGCCACCAAGACGTCGGCGCCGCCCGTGGTGCGCTTCCACGCCCGGGGCATGTCCACCAGGGCGTAGTGCCAGGCCTGCGCCGTCGCGAACGGGTCGTTGGGCGTCACGCCGGCCGTGGCGTACGCCCAGCCGTCGCGGTCTACCCGCTGCACGCGCGGGTCGCGCCGCAGCTCCGCCGCCACGGCGTCCTCCGTCCCCGGCTGCACCTCCAGCCGCGCCGCCGCCAGCTGCGGCGACACGTCGCGCACGCGCCGGCCGGGGCCCGCGTGCTCCTCCAGCGTGCGCCGCATGCGGTCCGCCACGGCGCCTGCCTGCTGCCGCCCCATCCGCGCGCGGGGCCCGCCCGCCGGGGCCCCGACGGACTCGCGGCGCAGGGTCACGATCAGCGCCCCGGGCACGTCCACGGGCCGCGCCGGCTGCCGCTGCGCGCCACCCGCCGTCGCCCGCCCCAGGAACGACGCCGCCTTGGGCGAGCCCCGGAAGAGGGTGGCGGACGAGGCGCCCGGCAGCGACAAGCCGCTCGCCACGAGCGAGTCCAGGAACGTCACGGCCCCCGTCACGGTCGCGTTGGGCGTCACCGTGGCCGTGAACGTGGCGGCCAGCGTGCCCACCGCGGCGCCCACGGAGTGCGTCCCCGCCGAGGGCCCCACCGTCCACGCGACCTGCGCCAGGCCGTCCGCGCCCGTCGCCGCGGACGCCGCGGACACGGAGCCGCTTCCGGCCGCCACGGTAAAGGTGACGGTCGCGCTGGGGACGGCGCGCCCCTGCACATCCGTCACCTTGACCACCAGCGGGGCGGGGGCGGGCTGGCCGGCCGGCACCTGCTGCCCGGCGCCGCTCACCACCGCCACGGCCGCCGGCGGGCCCGGGTTGTTGTTGCCGCCGCCTCCGCCACCGTTGGTGGGGCCGTCGCCGCCGCATGCGGCAAGGGCGAACGCGAGGAACAGGGCCGTGGAACGGGGGATCGATCGCATCAGGAAGGGAGTGCGGGAGGGAGAGGCCGGAAGGAACTGCCACGAATATAGGGTACAACGGTCCGGCCGCACAGGTCGTTCATCGCGGCGGCGGATCGGCCTGCACGATGGAGCGGATCCGCACGGGAATCCTGCGCTCGGCGGCCTCCCTCCGCGGCGCGCCGCCGTTTTCGGGCTCCGTGGGGATCGCGTGCCATGGAGGGGCGCAGGGCCGCGCCCGGTCTTTGCAATTGGATCACCTCCGAGCGATCTCCCCCCGACACCGCATCACACCTGGAGGCCCCGGATGGCGCTGTTCGATGCACCCGCCCGCGAAGTGCAGCACCATGCCCGCCGCGCCGCGCACCAGGCCGGGCCCGGGGTGCAGCGCCTGGCACGGCTGGGATACGCCGCGAAAGGCGTGGTCTACCTCATCGTCGGCTTCATCGCGGCGGACGCGGCGTTCAGCCCCGCCGAGCAGGTGCAAGGGACGCACGGCGCGCTCGACACCATCCTGCACCAGCCGTTCGGCAAGGTGCTGCTGGGGATCATGGCCCTGGGGCTCGCCGGGTACGTGCTGTGGAAGATCGTGCAGGCCGTGCTGGATCCGGAGCGCAAGGGCGGCGACGCCAAGGGGCTGGTGGCCCGCGTCGGCTACGGGATCAGCGCCGTGCTGTACGGCGGGCTCACGCTGGAGGCCGTGCGGATGCTGCGCGGCAACGGGGGCGGGGAGAGCAACGGCGCGCAGCACTGGACGGCGATGGTGATGGACAAGCCGTTCGGCCGCGTGGCCATCGGGCTGCTGGGGCTGGGGATCGCGGGCTACGGCCTGTACGAGCTGTACCGTGCCTTTGCCAGCGACCTGGCCAAGAAGCTGAACCTGGAGGGATCCGCCGTGGCTACCCGGCAGCGGGTGGTGGGGCTGGGGCGGGCGGGGACGGCGGCGCGGGGCGTCGTGTTCGGCATCATCGGGTGGCTGGTGCTCAAGGCCGCCCTGCAGTACGACGCCTCGGAGGCGCAGGGGCTGGAGGGCGCGCTCGTCGCGTTGCGAAAGGCGGCGTACGGCCCGTGGCTGCTGATGCTCGTGGCGCTGGGGCTGATGGCGTACGGCATCTTTCAGCTGGTCAAGGCCCGCTACCGCGTAATCCGCGCGTCGTAGGGGATTTGGGCGGAGAGGGCAGGGAAGAGAACAGCGGGCGGCGTGTGGACGAGGAGTCCGGATTTTGGGACCGCAGCCCTGGTCGTCGCGTCAGGACTTGACGAGCGAGTACAGCAGCACGTGTTCTTCGCCGCTCTCGTCCGCGTGGCGGCCAAGCACCCACTCGGCACCGATCTGGAACGGCTGGAATCGCGCGGGCCCCAGGGCGACGGCGATCGGGCGCAAGCCCGCGTCGAACACCGTCCAGCGCGTTTCCCCATCCCACGTTGACGGCGGCGGATAGTCGCGCACCCACAGGTCACCGCCATCGCCCGCGGTCAGCCCTCCCAGTGCCGGCATGGAGCGTGGAATGGGGGCTGCGTCAATCGCCCGCGCCCATTCGGGTGCTTCCGCCGCGCCAACGTTCTCCAGCACGTCCGCCCGATACGCGCGGATCTCGAGAGGAGTAACGGGGCGCGGCTCCACGCGGCTCCGCAGTCTGTCCAGCCGTTGGCCACGCGTGTCGTACACGGACACCTCGTAGCCATCCCCTGTGGCGACAAAGGCACGGTCCCGGTGAACGGCCGCGAAGGTTTCCCGGCCAAACGGAAGCGCATACGTACGCAGGCCCGTTCGCTCACCGGCGGGGACCCCATACTGCTCGGGTCCCGGAAAGCGTCCCAGGGTGTCGCGCACCTCTCCGGTGGATGCGACCTGGAGGAAAACCACCGTATCGCGCCATGCCGCCGAACCTGGCGCAGGTGCGCCGCCCGCTCCCATCCTCGCCCCCACGAGCAGCGATCCGTCCGCGAACGCGCCGTGCACGGTGGGAAAGAGGCCCTTTACCACGCCCAACTCGGCCGTGCGTCCCAACTCGCCGTCCCGGGAGAAGACCGACAGGCGCCGAAGCCGGGCATCCCAGGCCGCGACCGAATCCCCGGGAAGTGCGCCTGCCCACACCAGATGCCGAAATTCGCCCGGACCGCTGCCTTCGCCGCCGACGGTCTTGAGATGCGTTCCATCCAGAGAGTAGAAGCGCAACTCGTGGGCGCCGCCGTCGGCGATGACCACCCGGTCGCGAATCCGTACTGCCCCTGAAACGTGCACGAGCGGATTCCCGCCCCCGATCTCGACCGCCGAATCAGCACCGAACCTCCACACCGGAGCTGATTTCGGAACCGCGATCTCCACGGCGTCGGCCGTGTCGCCGTCCGGGTCGCGGGATGCGGCTTCCGGCGCCCCGCCGCCGCAACCCGCCAGCAGGGCATGCATCCCGGCGAGCAGCCATCCGTATCGCAGCGAGATCACGGCGCTCCGCTGTCACGACGCACGAGCCCTTGCAGCACCCGAACGGCCGTCGCCGAGTCCCCATGGGATGCGAGCAGCTGTTTCAGCGCTTGCTCTACGTGCAAAGGCACTGCGCCGGCCGCGGGGCTGGTCGCAGCGCTGCGCGGGGCTCCGGTCCGGGCGGCAGTGGCGAGCGATTCGACGAGCTGCTCACGCTGCGGGTCCGCCGGTCCCTGTGCGAGAAACTCCCGCTGTATGGTGGCGAGCAATGCTGACATCTCGGGATTGCCGACATCGCTAGCGGGTGCAATTCGAGGCGAGAGCGGTTCAAGACTCGCCGTGTGCTCACATCCGGCAGCGCCTCCGGCCAGGAGTAGCGCCAGGGCGGCAGCTCGCGCCCGGCACGCCATCGTTCGCGTACTTGCCATCTTCGACCCTGCTTCAACAAAGGGTGACAGGAGGCGGCCGGCTCCGGCGGCGGCCCAACCCATCAGGCTGTCCGGAACAGGTTCACGGCGGGCAGGTAATCTCCTCGCTCGTGCAGAGCTTCTTCTTCGCGTACGCGTCATAAACGCAGTATTCCCGCCAGCACGTCATAGTAATCTGGGCGTGCGTCGGGCGCTCCATTGCCGCGATTGCACCAAAAACAAGGCTGGAAAGGATTCTAAGCCAGGCAACGCGACGAACCGATCGTCTCATGACTTACCTGCGTTGAGGGGATGTTGAGGGGATAGGGAGAATGCGGGAGTACCGGCGTGAAGCCGACACGTTTAACTTACGTCGCGATCAGGACGCCCACAAGCGCGGGTTGTATGCCATCGGCGTTCACGGTCGCGACGGAAGTTCTCCCCTTCCCCCATGCCGTTTATGGGGGAAGGGGCCGGGGGATGGGGGGCCCTCCGCCCGCGACGGCCGTCCGCCCCCCCCGAACCCCGAACCCCGAACCCCGAACCCCGAACCCCGCACTAACGCACTCCGTTCCTCACGCACTGCCGGCCATCCGCCGCTCCACCTCGGCCGCACGGATGTCGAAGTGCGACGCGTGCCACTCCGGCGTGCCGCCGCGGGTGACGATCACCTGCGGGGAGTGGTGCTCGATCCCCGTCATTTCCGCCAGGTAGACCGAGGCTTCCGTGGCGTCGTTCACGTCCACCGTGTAGACGGGCGCGTCGGGGTGCAGCTCCAGAAAACGCTCCATCTCGCCCCGCGCGGCCGCGCTGATGGGGCAGCGGGTGCTGTGCTTGAAGAGGATCGCCGTGTCCTGTCCCAGCGCAGCGTCCACGTCCTGCTTGCTCATCATGTTCTTCATCCGCCGCTCCCTGGCCGGTGTCCCGAGCGCGGCCGGACGGCCGCGAGCCGGCGCGGGAAAGGCGCAAGCCCCATACCCGCAAGACGCACGTCGCCTCCCGGCCAGGGGCCGGGAGGCGAGCGAACGCGGCGCGACGAGCGCGCCACGGCGGAACGGACGTGCTTACTGCGCCACGTTGATGAAGTTGCCCACCGGCGCGCCCAGGCGCACGGCGCCGAGCTCTTCCGGCGTGAGCTGGCCCGACATGGCCGTGCTGCTGCCGTCCATGTTCACGTTTACCGTGTTCGTCTCCAGCACGTACCACGAGCCCGTGGCCGCGTCCACGATCACGGGGATCAGGCCGCCCAGGATGTCCAGGATCAGATACGTGGACGACAGCTTGCGGTCGATGGTGACCGTCTGCTCGGCGTAGCCGGCGCGGCGCAGCGTAAGGGTGTGGCTCTTGTCCTTGGCCAGCTGCAGCGTGGCCGGCGTGATGCCGCGGTTGGTGCCGTCCACCCACACCTCGGCGCCCGCCGGGTTGCTGCTCACCAGCACGTTGGCCGGGCCGCCATTGAACAGCGCGCCGCATGCCGAAAGGCTCATCGCCGCCGCGACCAGTGCGATCTTCTTCATCGAATCTTCTCCAGGTGTGCTCGGCTCCCGGGATCGGCAGGGAGCGGTGCCGTGCGCGCTGTCGGCGCCAGGAACGTCATGGATTGCCGCGAAACACCCGTGCAGAAACACGCGGGAATACGCGCCGGAAGGCGATCTCTCGTTCGTCTGACTGAGATGGTGCCGGGAGAGACGGTGCGAGCGGGGATAAAACTGCGTTTCCGGGGCGTAGCAGTTGCGGCGGGGGAATGCTACGATTTCAGCATCGGCCGCGCAAGGGGGAGAGGAACGGATTATTCACCGGATCGCGATATACGGGATATCGGGACGTGAACGAATCCTCGTCGGCGGACGGATTTCCGCATCGTGCGATCCCGGAACGAATGATGGGCGGCGGCCCCCGCGGGAGCCGCCGCCCATCGTCATCCATCCGCCGAAGCCGTCAGCTGTTCTGCGTGCCGGGGCCCGCGCCGGGAGCGCGCGAGTCCAGGTCGCCGGGCTTCTCGGGGCCGCTCCGGTGAAGCGTGCTGTGCCGGTATCCGTACAGCAGGTAGATGAGCAGGCCCAGCGCCAGCCAGATGCCGAACCGCTCCCACGCGTGCCGGGGCAGGCCCGTCATGATGTAGATGCACGCACCCGCCCCGATGATGGTCACGGGCCACACGAAGGGCACGCGAAAGGGGCGGTGACGGTGGGGGTCCTTGATGCGCAGCACCAGCACGCCGAGGCACACGATGGCGAACGCCGACAGCGTGCCGATGTTGGTGAGGTCGTAAATCTCGTTCTCGTCCGCGAACAGGGCGCCCACGGCCACCACCAGGCCCGTGAGCAGCGTGGTCAGGTACGGCACGCGCGCCTTGGTGCTCACCTTGGTCGTCCACTTGGGCAGCAGCCCGTCGCGGCCCATCGCGTAGAAGATGCGCGGCTGGCCGTACTGGAAGACGAGGAGCACGGCCGTCAGCGACACCACGGCGCCCACGGAGACGATCCACCCCGCCGTCTGCAGGCCGGCCACGTCCAGTGCCTGCGTGAGCGGGTCCGCGCCCTTGAGCTGCTGGTACGGCACCAGCCCCGTGGCCACGGCGCCCACGATCACGTAGATGAGCGTGCAGATGGCCAGGCCGCCCAGGATGCCGATGGGCAGGTTGCGCTGCGGGTTCTTGGTCTCTTCGGCCGCCGTGCTGATGGCATCGAAGCCGATGTAGGCAAAGAAGACGATGGCCGCGCCCTGGTGAATGCCCCGCCAGCCGTTGGGCGCGAACGGGGTGAAGTTCTCCATGTTGATGTTCATGCCGCCCACCACCACGAACAGCGCCAGCACCAGCAGCTTGATCACCACCATGATGTTGTTGGCCCGGGCGCTCTCGCGCACGCCGCGCATCAGCAGCCAGGTGATCACGGCCACGATCATGAAGGCCGGGATGTTCACCAGGATGGGGATGTTGCCGATGCGGGGGGCCGTCTCCAGAAGCGCCCGCACCTCGGGGTCGCTGCTCTTGACCACGGCCCGCCACCCGTGCGTGGCCCAGTCCGGCAGGTGGATGCCGAAGCCGCTGAGCATGGAGTTGAAGTAGCCGCTCCACGCCACCGCCACGGCCACGTTGCCCACCGCGTACTCCAGGATCAGGTCCCAGCCGATGATCCACGCGATCAGCTCGCCCAGGGTGGCGTACGAGTAGGCGTACGCGCTGCCGGCCTGGGGAATCATGGAGGCGAGCTCCGCGTAGCACAGCGCCGCCAGCCCGCACACCCCGCCCAGCAGGATGAAGGAGATGACGAGCGCGGGCCCGGCACCGTAGCGCACCACGGAGCCGTCGGGGTTGATCTCGCCCGCCGCCGCCGTGCCGATGGACGAGAAGATGCCGGCGCCGATGACCGCGCCGATGGCCAGCATGATCAGGTCGCCGGCCCCCAGCTCGCGCTTGAGCGAGTTGGGATGGCCTTCGTCGGCCAGCAGCTCGCTGATGGGCTTGCGGCGGGTGAGCCGCGTGAGAATTCCGGACATTGCGTCGGGTGAACGGGACGGGGTTGCGATACAGGGGCGGCGCGGGGCGATCGGACGTTCGCCCGGCGCCGGCGCGGGCCCGGAGTGTACGGCTGCGCGCGTGGAAACGGCGGCGCGCAGCCGGGTCGTGGATTCCGGCAGGCCGACAACCTGCGCCCATCCACCCCGATTCGTCAATGTCGCGGGGGATTAGGCGGGAACGGGAGGGGTGGAGCAGCTCATCTCCGGGAGGCGGATTTCGTCGCGGTGGAGTCCCACGGCGCCCGCTCCGCGGAGCCCCTCACCCCCCGGCCCCCTCTCCCCCAAACTGCGCGGGAGAGGGGGAGAACTGCGCTCGTGCACTGAGGCGGGCCTGGTGCACCGGCGGGGCGCCCCCACCCGCTCGTGCCTCGCGGCCTCCTCCAAAACCCCTGGGGGAGGTGAGATGGATTGCGTCGCGGTAGCGGGCTGCCCGGCACGGGCGAGAGCCCCCTCCCCCCGGCCCGCCCCCCGGCCCCCGTCCCCGCTTCGCGGGCAGGAGGGGGAGAACTGCGCGCCGGTGGAGGCACTTGCCCGTTCCCTCTCCCTCCCCCACGCAGCTTGTGGGGGAGGGTCGGGGAGGGGGGCGCTCCGCGTGCGCACGTGCCCCGCGAAATCACGGAAGATTCCGCCAGGGCAACCCTCCCTCAGGGGTTTTTGGGGGAGGGTTGGGCGACGTTTACGAGCCCGGGTGGGGGCGCTCGGACTCCGCCACCCTGCACCATTCCCGCATCGCATACACCCTTGCACCCGCCACGCCCCGCCCGCCGACAACGTTCCGCGGGGGCCGCGCGTCTTATCCCACGTGACGTTTCCGTTCGTCCCAGGCCGGGGTAGCTTCACGCGCCCGAGGGGACGTTCGTCCCCCGGTGCGTTGCGCGGGGCGTGCTAGGAACTTAGCATCCCTGCGAGCGGTATCGAAGCCGGCATCCGTACCCATCCAACGCGTCCATACAGAGGTTCCCCTGGTCACCGCCGAGAACGAAGTCGAGACCCTGCTGGCCGACGCCGGCCGGCTGAAGGCGCAGGTGCAGCGCCGCATCGTGGGGCAGCAGCAGGTGCTGGACGAGGTGCTGATGTGCCTGCTGGCCGGCGGCCACGCCCTGCTGGTGGGCGTGCCGGGGCTGGCCAAGACGCTGCTGGTGCGCACGCTCAGCGAGGCGCTGGAGCTGGAGTTTCGCCGCGTGCAGTTTACCCCCGACCTCATGCCCGGCGACATCACGGGCACGGAAGTCATCGAGGAAGACCGCACGACGGGGCGGCGGGCCGCGCGCTTCATCCGCGGGCCCATCTTTACGCAGGTGCTGCTGGCGGACGAGATCAACCGCACCCCGCCCAAGACGCAGGCGGCGCTGCTGGAGGCCATGCAGGAGGGCCGCGTGACGGCCGGCGGCGAAGACATGATGCTGCCGCGCCCGTTCTTCGTGCTGGCCACGCAGAACCCGGTGGAGCAGGAGGGGACGTATCCGCTCCCCGAGGCGCAGCTGGACCGCTTCATGTTCGACATCCGCCTGGACTACCCGTCGGCGGAGGAGGAGGTGCAGATCCTCCGCTCCACCACGGGCGTGCAGGACGCCGACATCCAGCCGGTGCTGGACGCGGAGCGCGTGCTCCTGCTGCAGCGCTGGGTGCGCGAGGTGCCCGTGGCGGACAACGTCTTTCAGTACACCGCCTCGCTGGTGCGCGCCACGCGCCCGGGCGACCCTACCGCGCCGGAGGACGTAAAGCGCTGGGTGCGCTGGGGCGCCGGCCCGCGCGCGGGGCAGGCGCTGATCCTGGGCGCCAAGGCCAACGCGCTGCTCAGCGGCCGCTTTCACGTGACGCCGGACGACATCCGCCGCGTGGCCGCGCCCGTACTGCGCCACCGCGTGCTGGTGAACTTTCACGCGGAAGCCGAGGGCGTGGCCCCCGACCGCGTGATCGCGAAGCTGATGGACACGATCGCCCCGCCTCGCTCCGGACTGTGAACGGCGAGTGCGAAAGTGCGAAAGTGCGAAAGTGCGGGAGTGCGGGAGTGGGATCGTGATGAGGACTGATTCTCGTCACGGGCGGAGCGCCCCCCATCCCCCGGCCCCTTCCCCCATGAACGGCATGGGGGAAGGGGAGAACTGCGTCTCGTTCGCGTGGGGGACGGATCTCACCGGCAGCGGGGCGCCCCTCCCCCGGCCCCTCCCCGCTCGATCCTCGCGGAGAGGGGAGAACCCCGGTTCCTCGCGGAACCCGGCCGGCGGCGTGGCACCCGCCCGTGACGGACAGTCCGCGCAGGCGGACTTCGTGTGTTCGTTGCGGCGAATTCATTCGCTCTGCCCCGGCCCGGCCCTCCCCGCACGGGGGGCGTCCGCCGCGCGAACCGCACTTTCGCACTTTCGCACTCTCGCACTCCCGCACTCCCGCGGAGCGGGCCAATGAGCGCCGCATCGGACTTCCTGCCGCCGCGGATGCTGGAGCGGCTGGGCGGGCTGGACCTCATCGCCCGCACGGTCGTGAGCGGATTCCAGACGGGCGTGCACCGGTCGCCCCACCGCGGCGCGGGCGAGGACTTCGCCAAGCACCGCGACTACCAGCAGGGCGACGACGTCCGCTACCTGGACTGGAAGCTCTACGCCCGCACCGACCGCCTGCACGTCCGCGAGTTCGAGGAGCGCAGCAACCTGCAGTGCTACCTCGTCGTCGACACCTCCGCGTCCATGGACTACGCGGAGCCCGGCGGCGTGACCAAGACGCGCTACTCCGCCTTTCTGGCCGCCGCGCTCGCGCACCTCATGCTCCGCGCGGGCGATGCCGTGGGCCTGGCGACCGTGGGGGCGG
>DASQZE010000468.1:0-14278 GCA_035638875.1 Longimicrobium sp. | reverse complement strand
CGGCCCGGCGGCCGGGCGCCGGCGGGCGCGGTGGAGATCCCGCCGGAGCTCGTGGTCGCGACGATCTATCCGCTTGCCGAGCCGGCGGCGGCGGGGTTCACGGACTTCTTCGAGCGCAGCGCGGCGCCCCGCCTGGCCGCGACGGGCTCCCGGCCGATCGCCATGCTGGAGACGGAGCCCGGCGAGAACACGTTTCCGCGGCTCCCGGTGCGTGAGGGGGAGCACGTGTTCGTCTGGCTGGCGCGCTATCCGGACGCCGACGCGCACGAACGCGCCGTGGCCGCCCTCGCGCATGATCTGCCGTGGATGCTGGAGGTGCAGCCGGCGCTGGAGCGCCGCCTGATCGCGCCGGCGGAGATCCTGCGCCTGAGCCCCACCGCCCGCTCCCGCACGCTGTGATCGGCGGGGAGATCGTCGTGCGGACCCGGAGCCCAGGCGGATCCTTGTCCGTGGAGACAGAAAGACGCCGACCATTGATTTCCTGAGGGAGCGCACGCCAGGCAACTTCAACGCGCACAAAGCGTTGCGCGCGACTGAAGGATCTACTCCGCGCGGCTGAGGGGTCGGCTTCCCGGCGTATTTGCCAGCCCCTCGGGATCGACCGTGCCCGTGCAAGGAACCGGCGCCTCGGCGGGCTCCCTGCCATGCGAAGTAGATCCTTCGGTCGCGCCCAGGGTTCAGGCACGGGCAAGGTCTGCGCGGGCGCTCCCTCAGGAAATCGAGTTGTCTATCGGGTAGATGATCAGCCCGCCACGTCGATGGACAGCCCCGGCCGCGTGTCGAGGATGGGGCGCATGACGGACGCCGGGGGCGCGAAGAGCGAGAGCTGGTCGGGGCTGGCGAACACCGCGGCGAAGTCATCGGGCGTGAGCGCGCGGGCCAGGCGCACGGCGAAGTTGGCGCGGAGCACACGGGCATAGTGGTCCACGTCGTAGTCCCGCGGATCCGGCGCGCCCTCGTCCTTCGACAGCGCGACGGCGGCGCCGCCCCCCTGCGTGCGGTACACGCGCACCCGCTCGCCGCTGCGCCACGACGTGCGCCCGCTGGCCAGCAGCGCCTCATACGCCAGCTCGTGCCGCGAATCGCGCGTCTCCGCGTACTTGGCGGGCGTCTTGGTCAGCCGCACCTGCGACGACACGTCGAACGTGGGCAGCTCGCGGCGGCGCAGGGCATCCAGCGTGGCGAGGTACGTGTCGCGCACCCCCGTGACGTCGCCCGCGAACAGGCGGGCGAGCGCGCGGCGCAGGAACGCCTCGCCGAACGGCTCCGCGCGGCTGGAGCGGAACGCCACGCCGCGCAGGGTGAGCGTGCCGTCGTATCCCAAGAGCGCGTAGTTCTTGGGCTCGTGCGAGAGCATGGCCGCGTACCGCCCCTCGAACTCCAGCTGCACCAGGGGCGGCAGCAGCGCCGCAACCTCCGCCACCACGCGCCGCTCGTCCTCCTCCCCCCACCCCTCCGGCACGGCGAAGTACACGCCGTCCGTATCCGCCTCCAGCAGCGTGACCCCGCGCGCGGCCAGCTCGCGGCACATGAACGCCAGCGTCTCGCGGCCGCGGCGGGTGACCTCGTTGGCCGCGTGCACGTCGGCGAAGCGCGTGAGCTCGCCCCCCGCCGCCAGGTAGCCGTACGCCGAGTTGACCACGAGCTTCATGGCCGCGGACATGGCCTCGTGCGTGTGGCGCTCCGCGGAGTTCGGGGGCGCCGCCCGGGCGCGGGCCTTGGCGGCGAGACGCTGCTCCACCAGCCGGTCCACCAGGGCCACGAGCGCCCCCAGGCCGTCGCGCGCCGGCCCGATGCGAAAAGCACGCATGAGCGACGGGTACAGGCTGGCGACGTCGGCCTTGACCACCCGCAGCGCCACGCCCGTCGCGAACAGGTGCAGCGCCGCGCCCGCGTGGGGCGTGCCGTCGCCGGGGCGGTGCGCGGGGAGGGCGGCGCCCGCGCGCAGGTAGGCCCGCACGAGCAGGGGGTCGATGACGCCCGTCGCGGGCCCCGCATCCGCCAGCCGCTCGTACCGGCGCGGGGCCATGCGCGCCAGGGCGAACGCGGCGCCCCCCATCAGCCGGGCCAGCGCGGCCACCTCCTCCACGTCGTCCTCCGCGTAGCGCCGCACGCGCTCCGGATCGCGCCGCCAGACGGTAAAGATCTGCGCGCCCGGCACGTACTCGCGGTCCGGCGCCGCGATCCCCAGGTGCTTGGCGACCGCCTTGAGCCCGTGCCCCGGCAGCTCCCGCGCGCTGAAGTCGTAGCGGATGACGGCGTCCAGCGTGTCGATGAGCTCGCGCCCGGCGCCACGAACCGCACCCGCCGCGCGGAATCGTCCTCGCGCACGGTGCCGCGCCGCGCCGCCCGCTCGCGCAGCCCCAGCCTGCCCAATCGGCCGAGCGGAAGGGGGACGCCCAGCCGCCGCGCGCGCTGCGCCACGAACGGCAGGTCGAAGCCGTGCAGGTTGTGGTTCTCGATGACGTCGGGGTCGGCCGCGTGGATGGTCTGCACCAGCCGCCGGATGAGGTCCGCCTCCCCCGCGTCGCTGACGGCATCCACCTCCAGCACCTCCGTGGTGCCGGACGGATGGCGCACGGCCACCATGAAGATGCGGTCGCGCGATGCATCCAGCCCCTGCGTCTCCAGGTCGAACTGCAGCCGGCGCAGCTGGTCGAAGGCCAGGTCGCGAAAGTACGTGCGCCCCGTGGCCACCAGGTACTGCTCCTCCGGCGGCAGGGAGAGGACGGCGTGGGCGCCCAGCTCGCGCAGGTGCGGGATGCGGCGCCCCAGCCGGCGCGACGCCCCGTGCAGCACCTCCGCCGCCAGCGCCCGCCCGTCCTCCGCCGAAACCAGGAACCGCAGCGCGCCCTCGCCCTGCAGCTCGCGGTACCAGACGCGCGCGCCTGCGTCCCCCTCCGCGCCGAGGGACGTGCCCAGGTGCCGCAGGTCATCCAGCCGGTCCAGGACGATCCACGGCCGGTAGCGCTCGTCTTCCTGCACGAGCGCGCCCGTGTCCGGGAGCCTGCGCCACACGATGGCGCGTCCGTCCCCCTCCGCCCACACGGACACGATCCCCGGCGTCGGGTCCCATCCCCACAGCCACTCGTCTTCGCGGGAGAGCTCCGGTTGCGCGGCGGTCATCGGCGTTCCGAAACAGCCGAGTGCGCGCACGCCCGGCGCCACGCCGACACGACGGCGAGTGCGGGGCTGCTGGCGAGCAGGCGGATCACGATTCGCCATCCGCCCGCATCGCGCAGGTGCAGCCTGTCGGCATTCGAGAATGGCGTCAGTGGAAATCCAAGTACCGTCGTGGCATCACGCGCGGGCCGAGTCACGCTGCATAGCTCGGCGTGACAAAGTCATCTCTCCTCCGAAAAGCCGCCCACGAGCCTGCCTCGACGAGCACATCGAGAAGGTCAAGCACCGCCCGCCGAACGTCGGTATCGCGCTTCAATTCGAGCCGCCTTCCGCCACGTGGCGTTGAAGGAGAACGTCCAGGAGGTAGACCGTGTTCGTCATTCGAAGTCGGTAACCCGGAGCCTCAGGCTTATCTGCCATTGGACGATTTGCTTGCCGCTGCTGAGCGATGCAGGGCTCACTCCCTGCGACGGCAAACAGGGTCGTGCCCCGCCGGCCGTGACGCCGACGCTGGGGCGCCACGTACAAGAACATACACGCTGCCGTTATCCCCAAGAACCCCTTCCGCCAGCTACCGTGGTGAGCGCGTGCTCCTGATCCACGGACGGGTGCGTTCGTCCTCGCGCACGAGCGGACTCCGTCCACACGCGGGACTGGTGATCGTCTTCGCAGCCGGGCGCCGGCGCCTGTCCGCGGGCGTCGTTCGTCATGCAACAATAATCTTGTTGCGCGGACGCGGAGCACTACATATTGTGCAGGACGGGGGCGATCTGCGGCCCGGATCGCAATCCCTGGTTATACCCACCCTCACGGACCGACCCTGAAACCCATGCACCCAAGGCGCGGTACAACCGGTACGGGGATGCCGCACGGCTGATACGCGTGAAGGGCATTCCTGGCACCGAAGTTTCCATACGTTTCCACCAGACGGCCACCATCCGCGCGCGCAGCTCGCGAAGCCGGCGCCGCGGACGCACACAGGGCGGAACTCGCTTCCGCCGCCTCCTTCCCCACCGGGAGCCTACGTGCGAGGAAACGGATCAGGCGGGGCGCTGCAGCGCGAGCTGGAGCACCGCATCAAGACCGGAAGCTGTGTGTACTGCCGGGCCCCCGCGGCCCCGGACCGGCCCCTCACCCGTGAACACGTCATCCCCCAGGCCCGCGGCGGCCGAAGAAAAGACGCCCGCATCATCGTCCCCGCCTGCGCCGACTGCAACCACCGGCGCGGCTGCCAGGAAATCGTCCTGTTTCTCCTCGCCCGTCCGCGGCGAATCCTCGCGTTCCTCGACTACCTCGCCATGCTGCCGCCCGACACGGTGCGGCAGATCGACGTGCGCGTGTTCGCGGAGCTATACGCGGCCGTGTGGCTGCTGTCCGAGAGCGCGTCGGGCGGCGAGACGTGGCGCTCGCACCTGCGCCACCTGTGCGCGGGGCGCCGCCTGCACCGCCGGCGGTACGCGGCGCGGCGCATCGTCACGGCGGCGGGGGTGCGCATCGAGCGGGCCCGCGACCGGTCGGGGTCGTACGACGGGCCCAGCTGTCCCATGCCCGCGTCGCTGCGGATGGAGGACGACGGCCGCCACGCCGACACCATCGCGCAGGGGATGGCGACGCTGATCGGCACGCTGTCCACGGTGTGGGAGGCGCCCGCGGAGCAGGTGTTCGAAGAGCTGGAGCGCGAGCGGCGCCGGGCCCACCGCACCGCCGAGCGGCGCGCGGACCGCCCCGCGCCCGTGGTGGAGACGGTCTACGAGGAAGACGAGGGTGAAGGGGTGGTGTCGCTGGACGGTTGGAAGCGGCGCAGGCGCGGCCGGCGGCGCCGGTATCGCGTGGATCCGCGCGGGGGGCGCGGGCATGCGCGGGGGGGGAGGACGGGCGGCGTGAACTGCCAGGGAATAGGTAATAGGGAATAGGGAATAGCGGGATGGAACGGCGGAGGGGCGGCGCATCCGATGGTGCGCCGCCCCTCCGTCGTCCGTCCGTCCCTGTGCGGGTCAGCGCATGGGGCCGTAGAAGTCGCGGCCGTAGCCGCGGTACTCGCGGTCGTAGCGCGCGTAGCTGGCCTCGCGCTCCCAGCCCACGGGCAGGCCGCCGCCGCGCATGGTGTTGGATCCGCCCTGCGTGGAGTACGGCCGCCAGTAGCCGGACGAATCCACGATCCGCTCGTCGAAGTCCCCGCCGAACGGCGTGTAGTTGGTGCGCAGCTGGTTGGGCTCGGGGTACACGTACTCCCGGTTGTACCGCTGTGTCACGCGGTTGGGTAACGGCGGCCGGCCGTAGTAGCCACGGTCGTATCCACCCCCGCCCTGCCCGCCCACGTAGCGCATGCGCACGGGCGTACGCTCCGGCGCCGTGTCGCTGAACCCGCGCAGCCCGAAGTCGTAGCCGCGCATGGGACTCTGCCCCCCGCCGCGCCCCGCCTGAAAGTCGCGGCCGTATCCACGGTCGTAGCGCATGGTAAGCCTCCTGTTGCTGTGCACGCGTTCCGTCGCTGGAGGGCGCCCGGGTGCAATCGGCGTTCCCGTGGGAGGGACAAGTGGCAAGTGCCAAGCGACAAGTGCTACGCGATCAGCACTTGGGACCAGGCACTTGGCACTGCCCTTCTCCCGTGCGATGTTGGTCCTGTCCTCCTCATTGCATGCGCGGGATGCGGCCCCGTCCATGCGTTGCTCCGGGCGGATGTTTCACTCTGGCTACGGGATGCACGGCGGATGCGGCTGAACGAGCTTTCGCGCGAGTACGAGGCCAAGCGGTTTCCGCTCACACGCCGGCTGGACCTGCAGGCCGAGGGGCCGGAGACGGCGCGCCAGCGGGCGCTGCGCTGGATCCAGTCGTTCGCGCACGAGCAGCCCGGCACGGAGCTGCTGCTCATCGTGGAGCGCGGCCGCAAGGCCGGCAGTCGCAAGGGACCCATCCGCGTCTCCGTGGAAAAGCTGCTGGAGGAGCTCAAGGGCGGGCTCATCGACTGGTGGCAGCCGTTCGCCGAGGGCAGCCTGGCCGTGCGCATCTCCGGCGATCCGCATCGCTGGGGCAAGGCGCCGCCCCGGCCCGAGGACCCAACAGAGGGGCGCTCGGACGAGACCGCCGGCCGCGCCTATCTTCCTCCCGAGGAAGACATCCCCGAGGAGCTGCTCCCCCTGGCCCGCCGCACGGCCGAGCTGCGCCGCACGCGCGAGGGGCAGGCCGTGGGGCTGATGGACGTGGTGCTGCGCGAGATCTGGATCGAGGCGCAGGCCGCCGCGTTCACCGACCGCACGAGCTGGGACACGGCCCTGCAGGCCATCGCCCGACGCGAAGAAGCGCGGATGCTGGAGACGCTGGACCAGGACTGACGCCGCCGCGACTCCCATCCGCCCATCCCGCCGTATCGTTTTGCGCGACCTGTCGTTTTCCCATCACGCCTGATTCCCTGATCCCATGAACGACACGAACGCCAATTCCTCGCCGCTTCCCCCGGCGCCGCCTTCCTCGCTCAAGGGCAAGGGAGCAGCGGCGCGCGGCGGAGGCGACGACGATCACCGGCCAGATGGGGGCCGGGCAGTTCATGCGCGGCTGCCTGGAGTACAGCAAGCCTGTGCAGGGCTTCTGCGACAACGTGCCTTCGCCCACCTCCATTCGCGAGACGGCGGCGTGGCAGTCCAAGCGCTGCGGCGACGACGCCCACTGCAGGATCGTGATCCCCGGGGTGCAGACGTACTGCACCGACGGCCGCCCCAAGCGCCAGGCCGCCGACACGCTGCTGATGGAGGGAGGCAGCGGCGCGGACGGGCCCGCGCCGGGCGGCGTGCCGGGTGGCGCGGGAGCCGATTCGATCGCCGCGGGCGCGGAGGCGGATAGCTCGAGCTTCTGATTCGAGGCGGCCGTGTCGCGATGCGACGGGAGCCCTCTCCCCCGCCGGCCTTTCGCTCGTTCCTCGCGACGGCCGTCGACCCCTCCCCCAACTTCGGGGGAGGGGTTGTTTGTATGGCCGCGTTGGGTGCCGTGGAGCGGACTTCCGGTGGAGGCGGAACTCTCCCCCTTGCACTCGCCGGGTCTGGACGGGTGCACCCCGGTGGCAGTGCGGGAGAGGGGGCCGGGGGGTGAGGGTCCCCGCGCGGACCCGACTGCAAGCCGTTCTCGTCAATCCCCGCGCGGGGCCGGCTTCAGGCCGTTGTCGGCCGGCCCCCGCGGACCCGGCCTCGCTCAGCTTTCGGCCAGGCTCCCGTCCCCGTCCGGCACGCGGCGCAGGACGACGAGCGAGCGGCCGGTGAGCGGGGCCGCCGCGCCCGTGTCGTACGATTCGACGGCTTGGCCGGCGGCTGAGCGGGCGGTGTCGAGCACCGTCTCCCAGCGCGCCGGGGTGGGCGTACGGGGCAGGGTGAACGGCACGTCGTCCTCCGCCGCGTTGAAGAGCAGGAGGAACGTGTCGTCCGACACGCGCTTGCCCTCGTCGTCCCACTCCATCATGGCGTCGCCGCCCAGCATCATCCCGAAGCTGCGGACAAAGTGGGTGCTCCAGTCTTCGTCATCCATCTCCTCCCCGTCCGGGCGCAGCCACTTGATGTCCTCCATCTCCGACCCGCGGATCTTGCGCCCCGCGAAGAACCGGCGGCGGCGAAAGATGGGGTGCTCGCGGCGCAGCGTGGCCACCCGGCGCGTGAACTCCAGCAGGTCCTGCCGGCTCTCGTCCAGCGCCCAGTCCAGCCACGAGATCGCGTTGTCCTGGCAGTACGCGTTGTTGTTGCCCCCCTGCGTGCGCCCCATCTCGTCGCCGGCCGTGATCATGGGCACGCCCTGCGACAGCAGCAGCGTGGCCATAAGGTTGCGCCGCTGCTTTTCGCGCTGGTACAGCACCGCCGGGTCGTCCGTGGGCCCTTCCACGCCAAAGTTGCACGACAGGTTGTCGTCGTGGCCGTCGCGGTTGTCCTCGCCGTTGGCCTCGTTGTGCTTCTGCTCGTACGCCGTCAGGTCGTGCAGCGTAAAGCCGTCGTGCGCCGTGACAAAGTTGATGCTGGCCCACGCGTGCCGCCCGTCCGTGCCGTACAGGTCGCTGGAGCCCGTGAGCCGGTACGCCATCTCGCGCACGCTCCCCGCGTCGCTGCGCCAGTAGCTGCGGATGCTGTCGCGGTACTTGCCGTTCCACTCCGTCCACAGCACGGGAAAGTTGCCCACCTGGTAGCCGCCCTCGCCAATGTCCCACGGCTCGGCGATGAGCTTGACCTCGCTGAGCACGGGGTCCTGGTGGATGACGTCGAAGAACGACGACAGCCGGTCCACGCCGTGCTCCTCGCGGGCCAGGGTAGAGGCCAGGTCGAAGCGGAAGCCGTCCACGTGCATCTCCTGCACCCAGTAGCGCAGGGAGTCGTTCACCATCTTGAGCACCTGCGGATGGCGCGCGTTCAGGGAGTTGCCCGTGCCCGTGTAGTCCATGTAGTGGCGCGGGTTCTCCACCACCAGCCGGTAGTACGTGGCGTTGTCGATGCCCTTGAACGACAGCGTGGGCCCCAGGTGGTTGCCCTCCGCCGTGTGGTTGTAGACCACGTCCAGGATGACCTCGATGCCGGCGCGGTGCAGCGCCTTGACCATGTCGCGGAACTCGCGCACCTGCCCGCCCCGGTCGCCGTTCCCCGAGTAGCGCGCATCCGGCGCGAAGTAGTTGAGGGTGCTGTATCCCCAGTAGTTGCGGAGGCCCTTCTCCAGCAGGTAGTTGTCGTCCACGAAGTCGTGCACGGGGAGCAGCTCCAGCGCCGTGACGCCGATGGACTGCAGGTGCTGGATGACGGCCGGGTGCGCCACCCCCGCGTAGGTGCCGCGGAGCTCGTGGGGCACCTCGGGGTGGCGCATGGTCAGCCCCTTGACGTGCGCCTCGTAGATGACGGTGCGGTACCAGGGTGTACACAGGGGCCGGTCGCCCTCCCAGTCGTACGCGTCGTCCACCACCACGCCCTTGGGGATGCCGGCCGCGTCGTCGCGCTCGTCGCGGGACAGGTCCTGGGCCAGGTCGCCCAGCGGATAGCCGAACACGGGCTCGCCCCAGTCCACCTTGCCGGCCACGGCCCTGGCGTAGGGGTCCAGCAGCAGCTTGAAGGGGTTGAAGCGCATCCCCCGCTCCGGCTCGTACGGCCCGTCCATCCGGAACCCGTAGAGCTGCCCCGGCTTGAGCCCGGGGACGTAGCCGTGCCACACGCGCGCCGTCACCTCGCGAAGCCGTACCCGCGCCGTCTCCACGGTGGGGTCGCCGGAATCGAACAGGCACACCTCCACGTCCCTCGCGTTCTCCGAAAAAACGGCGAAGTTCACGCCTTTGCCGTCCCACGTTGCACCCAGCGGGGAGCGACTCCCCGGCAGCACCTCGATCTCCAACCGCGCCTCGCTTGCCGTTTCCGAATGATCCGTACCCGGTCCTCACCGGTGCCGCCGGGCAAAGCTGGTGCCGCTCCGCCTTCACCCGGATGGAGCGGGGCCGGGAGTCCTGCAACGGCGACGGATTGGCCCACGCGGGAGGGAGGGGGCAACGGGGGCTACTTCCGCGTGGTCCGGATCGCCGCGATTGCCGTGATCAACCGTGCACGCGGATATCTACTGCCGTCTCATCTCGACTTTGGCCGGTTCTGGTCACGCCCTTCCACGACACACCGGCGCCATCCGAGAATCCGATGCACGACCATCCAGCCACGGTCGGCTTTTACTGATCGCGATCAGGTGGATCTGTGCATGGCAAACTTCCCCGCCGCGCGGCTGATATCGTGCCGTGCAAAAAATGCGGATGGCCGTCCCCTCGCCGGAAGCAGCCGCTCTGCCAAGGATCTCTGGCCTCCTGCACGGCCCAGCCGATCCGCGACCGGCCGTCGCCTCACATCCATCCCGCACCTGCGGGCTTCGTTGAGGGGTGCCGCACTGGATGATTGCCATCACGACGGCCGGAGGCGGACCGGAGGCGAGCAGCAGGATGCATCAGGCCCTTGGTAGATGGGTTGCTGCCGGCGAGGGGACGGGATCCGCGTTTTTCGGGAGGGACATGATCGTGGCTGCGGAGGCGGATGCTTGTCCTGGCACATCATCCACCTGATCGCGATTGGTAAGAGTCTGCCTCACGATGAAGCGTGGAACCGAGATCAGAATCACAGCACGGGTGAGAACCACATCATCATACAACGTTCAGTGATTTTCTGTGCACCGGGTGGGAATGACGATCACGCGGAGTACGTGGAGGAATAAAGAGAGGACGCGGAGCAAACCTTCTGTTCTCCGCGTCCCCTCTGTTTGTCTCCGCGTCCTCCGCGTGATTCATCCTGCTCGGAATGCACATGGAATCCCGAGCCTGGGTATCAGGAGGTCCTCTTTCGGCCCGGCGGAACGCGGACGTGGTAGCCCGTGCTTCCCGGCCAATCCACCGCGAGCATCTCGGCGAGGGCGCGACTCAGCGTGGCCGCATCCGTCGGGACGCTGCCGTGCTCGCGGTTGAACTCCGCCACCTCCTCCTCCAGCAGCCCGTCGCTCACCGGCTGCGCGTGAGATTGCGGGACATCGAACCCTCTGAAAACGAGAAAGGCCCGGCGGCGGTCGTCCGCCGGGCCGCGTGCACCGTCAGTTCGGCAGGCGGGTAAATGCGCCGCGGGTGCCGGGGAGCTCTGCCGCGAGCCGCTCCGAGAGCGCCCTGGATAGCGCGCCCGCGTCCAGCGCGACGCCCGCGTAGTCCTCGTTGAACTCCGCCAGCACCTCCTCCAGCAGGGCCGCGTCCAGCGCCTGGGCGGACGTGACGGCGACGAAGCCGCGCTCCACCGAAGGGGCTGCCGGGCCGTCCGTGCGGGCGGAACGGGCCCGGTCCACCAGCAGCAGGCGCCCCTCGGGCCCGCCCTGCGCAACGCCGGCCGCCTGGATGCGGGGCCGGGAGCGTCCCCCGCCCTGCGCACGGGTGGCGGATGCCAGCCGCGCGCTCAAGGAGCGCTGCACCGCCACCCGGTGCGAGCCGGCGGGCAGCGCCTGCACCCCGGGCTTCACCCACGACGCCACGACCGTGCTGCCGGGCCGCAGGTACAGGAACGCCGCCTGGACGGGCTGCTGCACCTGCACCACCACGGCCCGCGACGACACGCGCTCAAAGCGCACGTCGCCGTCCGCGGGTTCCAGCGCGGCGGTGGAATGCCCGGCCGTGGCGCAGCCGGCGGCGAAGAGCGGGATCAGCAGCAGAAGGCGCGTGCGGGTCATGGCAGTCTCCTGGATGAAAAACGCCCGTCGGCGGCGCGCCGCCGGGCGGGATGCGCGGTCAGCGGTTCGACAGGCGCGTAAAGACGCCGCTGGCGCCGGGGAACACGAGGGCGAGCCGCTCCGTGAGCGCGCTGGACAGCTGCCCCGCATCCAGGGGGATGCGGGTGTAGTCCTGGTTGAACTCCACCAGCATCTCCTCCACCACGTCCGCGTCCAGCGGCTGGGCGGAAAGAAGCACGAACAGCGTGGGCGCCCCGGCGTCCGGGTTCTGCGCGCAGGTGGCGCGGCTCCGCTCCACGAACAGCAGGCGCCCCTCGGGCCCGCCCTGCGCGTAGCCGGCGGGCTGAATGCCGGGGCGGGAGCGGTTGGCCGCCACGGAGCAGCCGGCGGCGTTGAGCGCCGTCCCCCGCGCCACCGGGCCGCCGCGCCCCAGCTGGATGGTATGGGATCCGGCGGGCAGCTGCTGCACCCCGCGGTCATCCACCATCGACGCCACGACGGTGCCGTTGGGCCGCAGGTACAGGAACGCCGCGTTGACGGGCTCCGCCACCTTCATCACCACCGCCCGCGACGTCACGCGCTCGAAGCGCACGTCCGGGGCATCCCCCTCCGCGGGCGCCAGCGACGACGCGGATGGCCCCGCCGTGGCGCAGCCGGCGGCGAGCAGGGGGATGAGCAGCAGTGCGCGGCGAGCGTTCATGGGGCCTCCGGGGTGTGGATGCGGACCTGCGGATACGGCTGTTTCTCCGCATGAAGAAGGCCGTGGCGCAGGGTGTTGCAGCATAGAGAGATGCGGATTCCGGCACGCGCGCACCGTCCACTCGCAGGGACGGCGCGAGCGGGTTGGGGGGACGGAGATCCGCCCGTGCTGGATGAAAAATCGCCCCCGCGGACGGAGGCGAAGGACGTCGCATGCGACGTACGTCGGGAAGACCGCGAGAACGGCGTCAAGCCGCGCGTCGGTCCCGGATCAGGCGCGGCGCTTGAGGCTCTCGTGGGTGAGCAGCACGGGGTCCAGCGGCGTGGAGCCGAGCAGGTCCAGCAGCGACGTCTGGTAGCGCTGGTCGCTGGGCACCTCGTGGCAGCGCCGGCAGCGCGCCTCGTACGCCTCGCTGCCGCCCACCTGGATCTGCGGGCCCTCGTACGGGGCGGGAACGCCGTCCACCAGCCGCTGGTTGCGCGTGGCCGGGTTGCCGCACTGCATGCAGATGGCGTGCAGCTTGTCCACCGTCTCCGCCACCGTGAGCACGCGCGGCATGGGACCGAACGGCTCGCCGCGAAAGTCCATGTCGATGCCCGCCACCAGCACCCGCACCCCGTTGTCGGCCAGGGCGCTGATCACGTCCACGATGCCCTCGTCCAGGAACTGCACCTCGTCGATGGCCACGACCTGCGCGTTGGGGTGCACCTGCGCGGCCACGTCCAGCGACGTGCGCACGGGCACCGCCTCTACCCCCGACCCGTCGTGCGAGCTGATGGTGCGCACGCCGGCGTAGCGGTCGTCCAGCGCGCTCTTGAACACCTGCACGCGGCGCTGGGCAATGAGCGCGCGGCGAACGCGGCGGATGAGCTCCTCGCTCTTGCCGCTGAACATCACCCCGGTAATGACCTCGATCCAGCCCCGGCCGTCGCCGTGGTACAGCGCGATGTCTCTCAAGTGAATGCTGCGTTGGAACCTGCGGATGGGTGGGATGGCGCGGGCGCGCCTGAGGGCTGCAAGTTACCCGGCCGCCGGACCGCTGACAAGCGGCCCGCATCCCCGTCCCGCACCCCGCCCGCGCCATGCCCGCCGAGCCCACCAGCCGCGACCTGTACCTCGCCGTCTCCGCGCTCGAGGAGCGCCATCGGGACGAGGGGCGCACCCTGGAGGCGTACCTGCTCGCGCTCTGGTCCCTGGCCCGGCCGCTGTGCCATCAGCCGTCGCTTTCGTTCGACGTCTTCGTCCGCATCCTGGACGAGGCGCACACCGCCGCCTCCCCGCCGTTCGATGAGGCGTGGCGCGCGCTGACGGACGGGGCGGAGGAGCCCACGGACTGGACGATATGGGAGCAGGTGATCCTCCATCAGATCCGGGACCTGCGGGAGATGGAGGAGGCGGGGACGATGGAGGACGAGTACCGCTGGTTCGGCGTGAAAGCGCCGCGCGGCATGCCGTGGTACAACCTCGTTCCGGCGGGCTACCTGGAGGGGGCGGTCGCGGGCACGTTCGGCGGATGGGAGCCGGAGGACGGCGGGCGCGTGGCCGTCCCCGGCCCCGTTGCCGTGATGGGCGACGACGGCGAGATCCACATGGTGGACCCCTCCGACGACGACGATCCCGTGGTCCCGCTCTCGGAGGTGACCTGGGAGGCGTTCACGGACTTTCTGCGGAACGGCCAGTGGTACGAGTGATGGGGCCGTGTCCGGGGATTGTGTCAGCGCTTCTTGTTGCGGCGCTCGAAGACGACTTCGTGCCCCAGGATCATGTACCGGATCATCCGCTCGCGGGCTTCGGGAAAGGAATCGGCGCGGTCGCGGAACAGGTCGTTGCTCACGATGACGGCGTCCAGCTCGCGGGCGAACGCGAGCAGGAAGTAGTCCGCGTCGGTGCCGGCGGGGGCCTGGCGGATCTTTCCTTCTTCCACGCGGCGCTCGTAGCCCTCCTTGTCGTCGATCTGGTGGCGGAGCGCGGCGTCGGCCACGACGATGGCCTCGTAGCCTTCCTTGCGGAGCTTGCGCACCACGATCTTGAGGTTCTCCAGGCGGGCCTCGTCGCCCTCGCTGCTGTGGGCCACGTTGCTGCCGTCGACCAGCGCCTTGGGCAGGCCGCCGCCGTCTCTCAGTGCCTGCTCCCCGTTATCCGCCATGTCGCATTCCGTCGTGGGTCCTGCGGCCCGTGCGCGTTGCAGGGCGCCTCATATCAGCACAGGCGGTGCCAGGGGCCACGTGAGTGCGGGAGTGCGGGAGTGCGGGAGTGCGGGAGTGCGGG